>NZ_JBFTRC010000039.1:0-35652 GCF_056399325.1 Allobosea sp. 01N443 | reverse complement strand
GCCAGGCCATCTGGATCGACGAGGCGCGGGGCGTCCTGCTCGGCGGCTCCGATCAGCGCAAGGACGGCATGGCGCTCGGCTACTGAGCCTGGCGCCGGCACACCGAGCCCGCTCGGCGTATGATATGAACAGGGCCCGCCTGGCACAGGCGGGCCGCTTTGCGAGAGCTGTCTATCGCTTTGTAAGAGCTGCCTATCGCGGTCTCGGCCCGATATCCGGCATGGACGGTGGCCGTGTGCTGCGCTCGGAGCCGAGGCTTGCCGCCGGCGGCTTTTTCAACAGCCGCACAGCGAGATAGCCGACGAGGCCGGCCGATAGCAGGCCGATATAGGCCAGCAACGCCTGCGGCCCGAACACTTGCATGAACCCGGTGGCGACGATCGGGCCGATGGCTGCGCCCGTTCCCCAGAGGAAGAGCAGCCCGGCCGAAAGGCYGACCGCCTGATCCTGCCCCAGCCTGAGATAGGCATGCGTGACCGCGACGGTGTAGAGCGCAACGCTGCAGCCCCCGATCAGCGCGAAGAGGGTGTAGGACCAGAGCTTGGCGTGCGGAGCATTGGCGAAGAGCACGGCGCCGAGCGCTGCGGCAGCGAGCGTCACGATCGTTGCCGCGCCCAGCATGATGATGCGGCTGTCGATCCGGTCGGCCATCAGGCCGATCGGCCATTGCAGGATCAGCGCGCCGATCTGGATCGAGGCGGTCAGCAGGATGGCCGATTGCTGGTCGAGACCGATGAGGATGCCATAGGCCGGGGCGACATTGGTCAGCACCCCGCCCATCAATCCGACGTAAAGACAACCGACGACGGCAGCCGGGGCCTGGAGCCAGAGCGTCTTCAGCTTGACCGAGACGAGCTCGTGCGATTCCGGGGCTCTCGTGCGCGTCAGCCCGACCGGGATGAGCGCCAGCGAAAAAGCGGCGCTCGCGATCAGGAAGATGTCGTGGGATTCGATGGCGACATAGCCGATCCCGATCTGCGAGCCGATCAGTGCGAGGCGATTGAGGATCTGGTAGGCGCCGAAAATCCGGCCGCGATGGCTCGAAGGCGCCTGTCCGCTGATCCAGCTTTCGATGCAGATGCCGTGCCCGGCTGCGGCCACGCCCATGATGAAGCGCGAGACGCCCCACCATTCCACCGGCATGGCCGGAAAGCTCAGCGCAAGCACCGATTGCACCGCGGCAAAGACCGCAAAGCCACGGATATGGCCGATCCGCCGGATCAGCGAGGGGATAGCGAAACAGCCGAGCAGGAAGCCGAGCGAATAGGCGGAACCGACGATGCCGATGAGGAGAGGAGGCTGCTTTTCGACCGCCAGGCGCAGGGGTACGACCGTGTGAATGATCGTGCTTGCGATCTGCAGGATCAGGGCACCGGTGACGATCGCACCGAGGGCTGCGACAGAGCCGGTCTGGCTTTTCTCCGTCACCGGCCTGTCCACCCGTCGGCGAGCCGCTCGTCGCGGAGCTGGGGCAGCGAAGACCTGGCGGCCGGGGCGAGGATCCTCATCGAACTATTTTCGTCAGGCGGGCTGATTCGGGGTGAGCGCCGGAGATGAATAGCATCGTGACCGATGCTTCGCTTAGGAAAACTGTTTCCGAGGGCGGGATTATTCCCTTGTCGGCTCGCCCGACGCTAAGCGCGCAGCCCCTTTGCCAGAAACGAGACGACCGCGCGGACGCCGGGGAGCTGCCCGCGCCGATGTGTCGTCAGGATCGAGGTCGTGACCGTGCCGGCTGTCCAGTCCGGCAGGACGCGCATGATTTCGCCGGCATCGATGGCCCTTCGGCAGGCGACCTCCGGCAGGCATGCGATCCCAAGCCCGGCCTTGGCAGCTCCGAGCAATATCTGCGTTTCGTCGGCGATGAAGCGCCCGAAGGGCGCGGCGAGCACCTCCTGGCCTGCGCTGTCGTGCAGTCGCCAGATCTTGGCGGAGGGGGAGACCAGGAGCCCGTCATGCACACTGAGATCGCCTGGCACGGCAGGAGCGCTCCGCTGGCTGAGATAGCCCGGAGACGCCACCAGTATGATGGTCACCGTGGCGACCTGCAACTGCACGAGCCCCGAATCCGGCAGTGGCGCGAAATGGCTGCGCACCGCGATGTCAAATCCCTCCTGGGCCAGGTCGACGAAGCGATCGGTGGCATGAAGCTGCACCGTCAGCTTCGGATAGGCTGCCACAAGCGCCGGTAGGCGTTCCGCCAGGTAGAGCTGCGCTGTCGGGACCGATGTCGTGACCCGCACGGTGCCGCTGGGCTCGGCCTGGCGCCGGCGGACGATGCTCTCGGCGGCTTCCGCCTCGATCAGCGAGGCGCGCGCGTGCTCGTAGAAGTCCCGCCCGAGTTCAGTCAGCGTGAAGCTGCGCGATGTCCGGTGAATCAACCGTGTGGCGAGACTGGCTTCAAGCACGGCGACGCGCTTGCTGATCGTCGATTTGGGCATGCCGAGGCGGCGTGACGCCGACGCGAAGCCGCCGCTGTCGACGGCCTGGACGAAGAGATGAAGGTCGTTGAGGTTGAGCATGGGGCGATTTCATCATCCACCGCTGTGGACTTTCGGCTCTGGTATGAGCGATTGCCGCCGCAAGGTCCATGAACTCATCGCAGGCGAGCCAGGGAATAGCGCCCCAGGACTGGCTCATTTGCTTCGGTTTTCCGTCGAATGATGCTTGCGAAGCGGCCCTTCTCTGCCCATTTTGCCGTGCTCATGCCGGCGCTTCCCCGGGGTGTCGAACTTCGGGCACAGAACTTCGAATGGGGAGGCTGCGGATGCGCCCGATCCTGTCGCTACGATCCTATCCGCCACATGAAACGGAGCACGCGCACGACTGGCATCAGATTGTCGTGCCCGTCGATGGCACCATGCAGATGCGCATCGCGGGGCAGGATGGCATCGTCGATGACAGCAGCTTCGTGATCGTCGCCTCGCAGGCGCGCCACCGTTTCACGACCCCGCATCATGGCCATTTCGTCGTGCTCGATGTTCCGACCGGAGCGGGCTTCTTTGGCCTGCCGGATCGCCTCGTCCACCAGGCGGAGGGGCAGCCATTTCACCCCCTCGACGCCGGATTGCGGCATCTCGCGCATTACATCGCCCATGATGCGGCGGCGCCTGCGCGCCGATCGGACCTGCTTGATCGGCTCGGCGGCATGTTGCTCGAGGCGGTGGCGGAACGGTCCGGCGATCGGCTGCATTGGCCGCCAGCGCTGGAGCGTGCGGTCTCGCTGCTCGGTCATGGCTATGATGCGACGCTGACCGTCCAGCAGCTGGCAGTCGCCGCCGGCGTGTCGGTCAGTGGCTTGCATGCGCTGTTCCAGCGTTGGATCGGTATGTCGCCGGGGCGCTATCTCGCCGATCTGCGCCTGCGGGAAGCCGAACAACTGATCCGTGAAACCCGGCGTCCGCTTGCCGAGATCGCGCTTGCAGTCGGGTTCAGCGATCAAAGTGCGCTGACGCGAAGCCTGCGTCGTCGGCGCTCGACCACTCCCGCGGCATTGCGACGTGGAGATTGAGCCCAAAGGTTTGGAAATCGGGACAAGAGCGGGAATCGCCGCCGGTCTATGACCGTCACCAGAGAGATGATGGAGACGGCCCATGAAGCTGCGTGATTTCACCACCCTGACCTTCGATGTTTACGGCACCCTGATCGACTGGGAGTCCGGTCTGCTGGCGCAATTGCAGCCTTGGCTGAACGCCAGGGGGATTGTCGTCCGTGACGAAGACCTGCTCGCCGAGTTTGCCCGGCTCGAAAGCCAGTGGGAGGCTGAACAGCCGCGGCTGCTTTATCCCGAGATTCTGGAGCGCGTGCATGGCGACCTCGCCAGGCATTTCGGCACGCCGCCTGATCAGCTGGCGGCCCGGGAATTCGGTGCTTCGGTCGGGAACTGGCCGGCCTTCCCCGATAGTCGCGAGGCTCTGCAATATCTGGCCAGGCACTATCGCCTTGTCGTGCTCTCCAATGTCGACCGCGCGAGCCTTGGCCGCAGTGCGGCCTTGCTCGGCACGGAGTTCGACCTCCGGTTCACCGCGCAGGATATCGGCTCCTACAAGCCATCGCTCGCCAATTTCGAGTACATGCTGGCCCATGTCGGCGAGGACAAGGGCAAGATCCTCCACGTGGCGCAAAGCCTGTTCCACGACCACGTGCCGGCCAGCGCAATGGGGATCAGCAGTGCCTGGATCGACCGCCGTCACGACAAGGGGGGCGGAGGCGCAACGCTGCCACCGAAGGATATGCCGCGCCCAGCCTGGACCTTCCGGAGCTTGGCTGAATTCTGCGAGGCGCATGCTGCGGAGCGGTGAGGGGCAGGCTTGACCTTCCCACAATGGAAGGTTGCACGATGCCGCCGCTATCGCGGCCGGATTGTGCAAAGGAATATCATGGCGAATGCCCCGAAGGAGACGTCTCACGGTGGTCACGAGGCCCATGTGGGCCATGCCGCCCACCATGGTAACCACGGACATGGTGCCCATGTCGGGCACCAGGATGCCGGGAAGACGAATGAGGGGCAGGTCAAGGATCCGGTCTGCGGGATGGCGGTCGATCCCCACGAGACGACACACCGCGCGCAGCACGGAGGGCGGCCCTATTATTTCTGCTCCTCTGGCTGCCAGTCGAAATTCGAGGCTGACCCGGCTCGTTACGTCGATCCAGAGCTAGCCGCGGCAACCGATACCGCGCCGGAGGGGGCGACCTACACCTGCCCGATGCATCCCGAGATCAGGCAGATCGGGCCGGGTTCCTGCCCGATCTGCGGCATGGCGCTCGAACCGGTTCTGATGACTGCTGAAGCACAGCCCAATGCCGAGCTGGTCGACATGAGCCGGCGCTTCTGGATCGGCCTCGTTCTCGCCCTCCCGGTCGCGATCCTGGAAATGGGTGGGCATCTGCTCGACCTTGACCACCTGATTCCGCGTCACCTCTCCAACTGGATCCAGCTCGCCCTGGCGACGCCGGTGGTGCTGTGGGCTGGCTGGCCGTTCTTCGAGCGCGGCTGGCATTCGCTGGTCAGCCGCAACCTCAACATGTTCACGCTGATTGCGATGGGAACGGGCGTTGCCTGGGTCTACAGCGTCGTGGCGACGTTGATGCCCGGGATCTTCCCGCCGGCCTTCCGCGGGCATGACGGCTCGGTCGCAGTTTATTTCGAGGCCGCGGCTGTCATCACGGTGCTGGTCTTGCTCGGGCAGGTGCTCGAGCTGCGCGCGCGGGAAAGCACGGGCGGCGCCATTCGCGCCCTTCTCGATCTTGCTCCCAAGACGGCCCGGCGTCTGAATGCCGACGGCTCCGAGGAGGAGATCCAGCTCGATACGGTGCAATTGGGGGATCGTCTGCGGGTTCGCCCTGGCGAGAAAGTGCCCGTGGACGGCGCAGTGGTCGATGGCCGCAGCGCTGTCGACGAATCCATGGTCACTGGCGAATCCATGCCCGTGACCAAGACTGTCGGCGACGCCGTGATCGGCGGCACGATGAACCAGTCCGGCGGCCTCGTCATCGAAGCGCAGAAGATCGGGCGCGACGCCATGCTGTCGCGGATCGTGTTGCTGGTCTCGGAAGCCCAGCGCAGCCGCGCGCCGATCCAGCGCCTGGCCGACCAGGTCTCTGGCTATTTCGTGCCGGCCGTCATCGCCATTGCCCTGCTCGCCTTTGCCGCCTGGGCCATCTGGGGGCCGGAGCCGCGCCTTGCCTTCGGGCTGGTGGCTGCGGTCTCGGTCCTGATCATCGCCTGCCCCTGTGCGCTCGGCCTTGCGACGCCGATGTCGATCATGGTCGGTGTCGGGCGAGGGGCCCGGGCCGGCGTGCTGATCAAGAATGCCGAGGCGCTTGAGCAGATGGAGAAGATCGACACGCTTGTCGTCGACAAGACCGGCACGCTCACCGAGGGGCGGCCGGCGGTCACCGCGATCCGGCCGGCTTCGGGATTTTCCGAGGCCGACATTCTGCGCCTTGCCGCCAGCGTGGAGCGGCCGAGCGAGCATCCCCTGGCGGTTGCGATCGTTGCATCTGCCGAAGCCAAGGGCGTTACGACGGCGGCCGTGACGGACTTCGATTCCCCGACCGGCAAGGGAGCGTTGGGAACGGTCGAGGGCCAGCGGATCGTGCTCGGCAATGATCGCTTCCTGGCCGAGCACGGCGTCGATGTGTCGGGCCTCGTCCAGATCGCGGACGACCTGCGCAGGGACGGTGCGACGGCGATTTTCATGGGCGTGGACGGCAAGCCCGCTGGCGTGATCGCCATTGCCGACCCGGTCAAGGCTTCGACGCCGGAGGCTCTGTCGGCGCTGCGGTCCGAGGGGATACGCGTCGTCATGCTCACCGGCGACAACCGTACCACGGCGCAAGCCGTGGCCCGCAGGCTCGGCATCACCGAGGTCGAGGCCGAGGTTCTCCCAGAGGACAAGAGCGCGGTCGTGGCGAAGCTCAAGCGGGAGGGGCGCGTGGTCGCGATGGCGGGCGACGGCGTCAATGACGCGCCGGCTCTGGCTGCAGCCGATGTCGGCATCGCGATGGGCTCCGGGACCGATGTCGCCATCGAGAGTGCCGGCGTCACATTGCTCCAGGGCGACATGACCGGGATCGTGCGTGCCCGGCGTCTGTCTGAGGCCACGATGCGCAATATCCGACAGAACCTGTTCTTCGCCTTCGTCTACAACGCGTTCGGGGTGCCGGTGGCGGCAGGCGTGCTCTATCCGATCTTCGGCTTGCTGTTGTCGCCGATCATCGCAGCGGCCGCGATGGCGTTGTCCTCGGTCAGCGTGATCGCCAATGCCGCGCGGCTGCGGGCGGTGAAGTTGTGACCGATGCGAGCCGGCCGCGGCCGTATCCCCGCTCCGGCTCGCTGGCGGCTTGCCGGTGGCGAGCGCCGAGAGGGCGCAGGAACACGGTCAGACATGTCCTCGGGCCGGAATGCGCCCGGACGGTGCGCCCATTCTTCGTCTTGGTTCGGATTTGAGTTCCTGACGCAGATCTGAGGGAAGCATCTCGTAGCGTCACTACAGCATTGCCTGCGTCAGTCGTTTGAGAGATGCTGTCATTGCGGTTTGGGATGGTCGCGTCGTTGTTGCCCCATCCCTGCCGGCCTGTCGCTTGGATGAGCAAGCCTGCCTTACCCGCAGAATGTGAGAGCGTTCTCGACCGGAGGCGAAATGAGCTACGTCGCTGATCGTGACAAGCAGCAGCTCGCGCAACTCGACGAGCAGATTTCGCAGTTCATCGCGCGCTACAGGCAGCACAGACCGGCGCGGCGCAAGACGGTCATCCTGTTCCCGGGAGGCATGGGATCCAGCATCAAATGGGCGACCACGACCCAGGGCAATACGCCCTATTTCTACAATCTGATCTGGCTGGATTGCCCCATCCTGACCGGGGGCGCGCTGCTGCTCAAGATGAAGGGCGATGACGATGCGGGCCGGCATTTCGTGATCGCCGATGGCTGCGTCCGGTTTCCTCCGGTGCTTACCCCCTACGACGATTTCCTGAGCTGGTGCACAGCCAGGAAATTCGATTGGTTCGTCTTTGGCTGGGACTGGCGGCGCGATCCCGAGCTCGTGGCGCGCTTCTTCCTGAAGAGCTTCGTGCCGAAGTTCCGTCAACGGGTCCGCGAGGAATGCGGCACCGATCCCTTCGCCGATGTGACGCTGATCGGGCACAGCTTCGGCGGCATGGTCGTCAAGCTGGTCCTGAACCAGGGCGGCTCGCATGTCGCAGCGGTCAGGCGGGCGATCAGCGTCGGGTCGCCCTTCTACGGCTATGCCGGGCAACTGAACCGCTATTTCAAGGGCGACCCCGACCTGGACAGGCTCTCATGGTCCTACGACCCGCGCAATCTGACCCAGTTGATCTCGTCGTTGCCGGGGCCATACACGCTTCTCTACCTGGACCAGGCGACCTTCCAGCGTGACCAGGCGGCGTTGGCTGCCGATCAGAACTATCCGCTGTCGCGATATCCGGTCAGGGACCGCGATACCGGCGCGATCGCCGATCCTTACAACCCCGGGAAGAACGGAACCCAGGTGCGCTACCCCGTGAACTGGGGCTTCAGCCRTGCCGCCCTGGGCCGGGGCAACACGGTCTATGAGAATGTGGCGCTGCCGCTCGGGGCGGCCACGAAGAGCAAGTTCTACAATATCCGCGGCGTCCAGCAGCGCAGTGGAAGAACCGTCGACGAGACGATCCTTGAGCAGACATGGGACTGGATCGACCCCGCCTTCGACCCGAACTCCGATCCGTCACCCATTGTCGATCACTCCTGTTGCCCGGGAGATGGCGTGATCCCGGCCTGGTCCGCGCGTCTGGTCTCGACCCCCGCGGCCAATGTGCGCACCGTGACCGGAGACATTGACCGGGACAGTCTCGAGCATATGGATCTGATGCTGAGCCCGCAGATCCGCGCGCAGATCCTCAACATCATGCAGTAGCTTGGCGAGGTGCGTCATGGCCGTGAAAACACGCAAGCCAAAGTCCCCGCCGCCTCCTTTGCGTGCCTCCCGGGACGAGCTCAACAGGTTTCTGGACGGTCTCCAGGCTGCCCAGGCGGAGGCTGCCGGAGACAGCACCAAGCTCCGGACGGCGACGCTCGCGCACATCGCCAAATACAGTCTGCCTGAATTGCAGGGACTCATCGGCAGGGCCTATGTCGATGCGCCCAAGAGCGCCAGCCAGAAGCTCGGTACGATGCCGAAGGATGGCGGGCCTACGGAAGAGGAAGGTTCGCCCAAGGTTCCACGACCGCGCTCTCCAGCCCCGAGGGGCAGGGCCAGCCCAAAGCCGAAAGGCAAGTGAGCCTGGAATGCTGCGCTATTTCTCCGGCCGCATGGCGACGATGCCGGTGTCCAGGGGAGGCGAAACCGGCAGAGGTCGTGCCGTCGCCTTGGGTTTCCGGCGGGCTTCGGCATAGGGAATGAGCCAGAGGCTCGGCTTGCCGTCGCCATCGGTGAGCGCGATCGGCTCGAAATAGCGGACGCGATCCTCCGGCGACAGATCGTCCGGATGTTCGCCATATTGCGGGTCGAGCGTATCGCTCCCAGCCAGATAGGTGCGCGGTCGCGCCGGCGAGGACTTTGACCAGGTAAAGCAATGAAAGCTCGCCGAGGCGATGATGTACCATCGCATCGGGTTGAACGAACGGCTGTGGCGGAGCCTCCGCAAGGTCTTGAGCAGGATGCGCATGCGCCCGACCACGGTCCAGGGACGCCGGAAGATCCGTTCGAGAAAGGCGACGATCGGCTGAGCCGGTTCGGCAAGCTGCGCGTAGCAGATCGTCTCGCCGTCCAGGTCCCGGAAGCGAAGATTGGGAGCCAGGCGCCCGCTCTCCAGATCCTCCCAGAAGAGCTGGGTTCCGGCGAGAGGAGCAACGACGCTGAGATAGGTCGGCATCGGCATCAGCGGGTTGTCGGCGATGGCTTCCATGGCCTGCTGCATCTCCGCAGCCGTCTGGTAGCGAGGGTCGAAGAGATAGCCGTAACCGACGGCAATGCCGTGCCCCTCGGCGAAGGCGACGTCATCGATGACATTCTGGCGCCGGCTGAGGTTCTGGGTCTTGTTGTAGCGGCGCAGAAAGCTCGCATCGAGCGATTCAATCCCGACGAACAGCCCGACGCATTTGGAGGCGGCGAAGGTCTCGATGAGCGCGCGGTCCTGGACGACGTTCTGGGTGACCAGCGCGCCCCAGCCCCGCACCTTGGGATGGTCGCGCAGGAACTCGCAGATGGCCAGCATATGGGCCCGGTCATCCGAGAAATTATTGTCCAGCAGCATGACCATCGGATACCAGCTGCGCATGCTCAAGCGGGGGCTCGATTGCAGCGCGCTTTCGAGCGACGCCTTGAAGCTGGCTAGCCCATGGCGAACATGCGCCCCGACTTCCGAGGGGATGACGCAAAAGCTGCATTTGAAGCTGCATCCGCGTGAGGTCTCCGCAAGATGCGTGCTCGGATTGATGCCGCTTTTGCGCAAAAGGCTATAATCGACCGTGTAGTCGGAGATTTGTGCAATCGGAGAGCGGTAGATTGGTCGGAGCGAGCCGGCCAAATAATCGTTAACGACATCTCTGACGCAATCGACGCCGCCGGCGCAGACGACATCGAAGAACTGCTGAGCGAATTCCGGGAAAAGCGTGCATACGCTCCCGCCGGCAACGACCGTCGCTCCACTGCGTCTGAAATGATAGGAGAGTTGCCGCAGTCGATCGAAGTCGGGCTGAAGCCCCGTGAGGAATACGAGGTCGTACTTGTTGCAATGTGCAGGGTCGAATGGGCCGTGCCAGTCTTCATGATAAAGCACGACATCAAATCGCTTTGCATCGATCAGTGCAGCAATATGCAGACCTGCGATAGGTTGCATGAAATGCGTCGAGCGCCGTTTGTCGCGACCAGGCCGAAGATGGGCGCAAATGACGACCGTTTTGATCGTCTGTGGTGCGCCGGGACTGGCTTCGGCTGATGTTCGGGAGAAAAGACGCGATATTCTTGAGGCAGGCATGAACGGTCGCCCCCCGTATACTGGCGGAAAAACTAGAGACAGCTAGGTAATGACTTCACTCTATGCGCATATGCGGCCATATTCAAACTGACGAGACAGTAGCCGAGCGCCGACTTTCGCGACACAGGAGCCTGTGCGATGACGATGAGCGAAGCCGAGCCTCGAAAACTTGTGTCGGAGAGGCGCTACGTCACGATCGTCTTCGTCGACCTCGTCGGTTACACCCAGTTGTCGGAGCAGCTTGATCCGGAAGAGCTCCGTCTCGTTCAGCGCCGCTACCAGCAACTGACCCTGACGACCATGGAGCGCTATGGCGGCTTCGTTGCGAGTTACACGGGCGACGGTGTCCTCATCTTCTTCGGCTATCCCACGGCCCGCGAGAACGACGCGGAACGGGCCGTCCGTGCCTCCCTCGAGCTGATGGAGCGGATCAAGACGCTGAACACGAGCATCGAGGATGGCACCGTTCCGGATATCGCAGCGCGTATCGGCGTTCACACGGGCCTCGTCGTGATGGCTCCGGCCCGCGTCAGCAGCGGCTCCAGCGAACTCGGTGCGGTGGGCGAGGCCATCAATCTCGCGGCGCGACTGCAGGCTGAGGCCGCGCCTGGGACGGTCGTGGCGACCCGGGAGGTCACCGACCTCACCGCCGGGCTGTTTGAAGTCAGGGCCCTCGGCCCAAGAGCCATCCGGGGCCTTTCGCGTGAGATCGAAGTCTTCGAGATTGCTCGTGAGCGATTGGGAACGGCGCGGCGCCGAGGCAGGGTCGCGAGCAGTGTTCCGATCGCTGTCGGCCGGGAAAGCCATCTCCAGAGCATCCTTGCGCGCTGGACCAGCGCAACGAGCGACAGGCGGGCGCAGTTCGTTCTCGTGGCCGCGGATGCAGGAGTCGGAAAGACGAAGGTCATCACGGAGATCTGCGGTCATCCGGCGCTCTCCGATGCAGCGATTTACATGACCTATTGCCATGAGCTGTTCGCGAGTACGCCGCTCTACCCGGTCGCGAGCTTTCTCTGGGCACGGGCTGGTCTCAAGTTCGAGGACGACAACAAGGTGCGCGGCGCGAAGATCGGCGCCGTCCTGGACGAAATCGGCCTCAACACGCCGGAGAACAACGAAATACTGGCAAGCCTGATCGGTTTGGCTGCAACCGGCATCCGCGAGCAGTTTGCCCCGGCCCCGACAATGTTCAAGCGCAAGCAGTATGAGTTCGTCATCTCGGTCATCGTGCGCACGGCCCGCCGACAGCCGACCCTTGTGGTGATCGAGGATGCGCATTGGCTCGACCCGTCCTCGGCGGAGCTCTTGCGGGAACTCCTCGTAGCCGGGGGCGATGAGGCACTGATGGTCGTGGCCACCGCACGGCCGTTCCCGCGCGCCGAGGGATTGCCGGAGCCCGACGAAGTCGTGACGTTGGAGCCGTTGTCGGGGGAGCAGAGTCTCGCACTGGCGCACGCGATTCCGGGTTCGGAGGAGCTGCCTCCCGAAAAGATCGCGCAGGCGGTCGCTGCCGCCGAGGGCGTTCCGCTCTTTGTCGAGCAGTTCGTGCTCTCCTTGATCGACGAACACATCCAGACGCCTCATCCCATCCGCAAACCGTCGAATGTCCCGCTTCTCCTCGCGGAACTCATGTCCGAGCGGCTCGATCGGCGTCCGGGTGCCCGACCCGTCGTACAGGCCGCGGCGTGTATCGGTCGTTCCTTCACCCCGGTATTCCTCGCCCACGTCCTGGAGAAGGGCATCAGGGAGGTGATCGCGCCTGTCGAGGCGCTGGTCGACGCCGAGATTCTCCTGCCCAAGCGCATAGGCGGGGAAATCCGCTACGAGTTTCGGCATTCATTACTTCAGCGCATGGCTCATGAATCGATGCTCGCCACCGAACGGCGCGCGATCCATGATCGCATTCTGGGCCTGCTCGATCAGGGGGACGGCGTCGATATCCCCTTGCCTGAGGTCACTGCGCACCATCTCACCGAGGCGGGCCGCTACCAGGAGGCAGTCAAGGCCTGGCTGAGGGCTGGGGCGAGCGCCGGACAGCGTTCTGCCCATATCGAGGCGATCGGGCATATTCGCCACGGCTTGTCTCTGCTCGACAAATTGCCGGAGGACATGGCGCGGACGACGCTCGAGCGCGGCCTTCAGGCGGCGCTGGTCGGCTCCATCACCGCCGCGCAGGGGCCGACATCGTCAGGTTTGCTGCAATGCTGCAAGCGCGGGTTGGAGCTTTGCAGCGAAGACGAGCCCTCGGCATTGATGTTTCCGTTCCTGTTCGGAAAGTTCACTTTCGCCAATTGCAGCGGCGATGTGCCCGAAGCCGCGTCGCTGGCCCAGAACTTCCTCGATCGATCCGAGCGCGCGGACTATGGCTCCGGCCGAGCCATCGGGCACCGTCTGATCGGCATGGTGCGGCTCGGCCAGGGCAAGGCCGACGAGGCGATCGAGCATCTCGAGCACTCCCTGCTCATCGGAGAGCGTGATCGCGACGAGGCCAGTACATTCATGTTCGGCCAGAACACCGAGATTCACACCAGATCACTGCTGAGCCTCGCTCATTTCTGCCTCGGCAATGTCGGCGAGTCCCTGCGCATAGGCATCGATGCGCTTCGCTCCGCAGACGCCTTGCGGCATCCTCATTCCGCGGCGATTCCGATGTCCTATGTCGGTGGCTGGGTCTTCGGGCTTTCGAAGGCGACCAATGAGCTGATGCAGGAGGCAGGGCGGCTGGTGGCCTTGTCGGAGCAGCACGGGCTCGCAGGCTTCCGGGCCCATGGCGCGGCGTTTCTGGGCTGGGGGCTCTGCCAGAAGGGTGATCTCGCGCGCGGCGCGGCAACCATGCAGAGGGCGATCGCGGCATTCGAACGCGTCGGTTACGTATTGTCCCTCTCCGGCTATCTCGCCAATCTCGCCGAAGCTCAGCTTCAACTCGGGCAGTTGGCGGAGGCGCAAGCCTCCTGCGACCGGGCGATCGCGTTGATGTCGCGAAGCGGTTCGCTGTGGCTGGAGCCGGAGCTGGATCGGATCCAGGCCGGCATCATGGCCAGGGGCGTGCGGGCGCAGCAGCAGGATGCGGAGGCGGCACTGCGCTCGGCGGTGGAGAAGGCAAGGCGGCTGAACTCTCCCGTGCTGGAGCACCGCTGCCTGGCGTCCCTCCGGGATCACCTCAGGCCGCAGGGCCTCGACCCCGAGGTCGAGGCGCGTCTGGAGGCTCTCGCACGCTTTGACGATCTGTCCGGGACTGTGTCGCGCGCCTTGCGGGAGACGGGCGCTGCGGCTGACCTGTCTCGTGTCGCCAGCCAGATGGTGTCATAGGCCGCTGATGCGGCATGAGCAGCCGCGGCAGCGGCGCAATCTCCCGTCGCGCTACAGGCAGGCATAGCAGATCGCCCTGACATGGCGCAGGTCGGTGCCGCAACAGCCTCCGAGGACACGCGCGTTCTTGAGTTGCTTGCGCAGGCTGCGATAGCGATGGGCGAGGTCGAGGGGATCCCCAGCATCGAGTTCGGTTGCCATGTCGAGTTCGGTGTGGCTCAAGGTCGAGGCGTTCGCCCTCAAGCCCCCGATCCTGTCGAGCCAGGGTGCGCTGCCGGAGATGACCCGCTCGAAATGCAGGGGATGCGCGCAGTTGATCATGTAATGGAGGGGATAGGCCTCGGTTGCCTCATCGACGCGCTCGATCGCATGGCCCAGGGGCTCTCCGCTCGGGAGCCTGCCGTCGGTCTCCAGGGTGAAGGAGATGACGGCGGGCATTCGGTGAGCCTGCGCAGCGGCGGCGATGCCGATCGCCTCGTTGCTGTAGGTCATCGTGATGGCGCTCACCATGTCCGCTTCGGTGCGGGCAAAGGTCTTGACCTGATCCTGATGGTAGAGCTGCGCTTGCCGCGCGCTCATGCGCGTATCGATCCGATAGCCATCCCCACGCGGCCCGATCACGCCGTTGATCACGATCCTTGAATCGCTGGTTTCGTAGTGAGGACGCAGCTCCATCGCCAGCTGAACCGAGGCTCTCTGAACCTCCTCGATCATGGTGCGCGAGTAGTCCAGCTTGCGGGCCCAATCGGGATTGGCGCGCCAGGTCGGCGTATCCAGAATGAAGCCCTTGCCGTACTCGGCGGCGAGCGTGAGATAGGGCAGGAAATAGGCCTTGAGGCGGGCTCGGCCTTCTTCGCTGCGCACCAGCGGGAAAGCGGCGAAGAATGGCAATTCAAGCCCGTCACGAAAGGCGAGTGTCGTTTCCAGTCCGCCGTCCGTGAGGAATTCTCGCGCCAGGACCTGCGGAAGAATCGCCCTGTACTTGGCCATGGCCTTTCCCCTGTGTGGGATTGTCGCCGAACCCTTCCCGGAAAGGCGGATGCGTTCTGTGATCTGGATCACAGATGCTGTCAGGCGCCCCAGAGCGCGACGGAGATGCGTTGGCGCCTGCCGCGAATCTCGACTGTGCGAATGCTGTCGGGTTCGCGGTGGCGCTTCCGGATGTCGCCGGATGCGACGAGGAGCTCTGCTGAAACGGCAAGCGCGGCGCCTTGCTCCTTTGCGACTTCCATCAAGCGGCTCGCGACATTGACGCTGTCCCCGGTCGCAGTGATGTGCTGATGCGCTTCGTGCCCGAGACGAGAGACGATGACCGGGCCGAAATGGACACCGACACGAAGATCCGGATGGCCAATCGATACCTCTTCGCCGGTGGCCCACTCGCGCATATCCTTGAGCAGTGCCCAGGCCGTGGAGAGAGCGTGGCCGGCATCATCGGCGTGCGGATCTGGAATGCCGAACGCGATCATTGCACCGTCGCCCATGAAGGAGATGACGAGCCCGTCATGCGCGGTCACCTCGTTTTCGATGAGCGTGTGAAACGCCTTGAGAAATTCGCGTGTTCGCGTGAGGCCGGCCTGCTCGCTCAGCCGCGTGAAGCCCGAGAGGTCCACGAACAGGATCGCAACCGTCTGTTGCACCGGCTCGCGCAGGAACCCCGGGTCCCGTGCAATGCGATCTGCGAGCAATGGCGGCTGAAACTGCCGTAAAGCGGCTTCGGAACGGGCGATATCCGTGGCCTGGCGGCGGTCCCATGTCTGCCGTAAAACCACTGCGAGGACGACAGGTGGAATGACTGACGCCAGCGGGAGCGCCGAACTGAGCCAATAGCCTGCGGCGAAGAGCGCCGTGGTGGCCAGCAGCCAGGCAGCGAGACCGAAGACCGCTGCGCCGACGCCGATGCCGAGCGGAGCAGAGGCGATGAAGAAGACGGAGCCGGTGGCCAGCACGAGTGCCACGCCTGCGTCGAGCAACCGCACCTCGTGATCCCGGACCAGTCCGGTGCCGGCGATCAAATGAGCGATGCCGGTCGCCAGGACCTCCACGCCCGGCGTCACGGGATCGAAGGCGGTGCTGAAGGTGTCGCCGATAGCCGTGGCGGTGACGCCGACAATGACGATACGGCCCCGCAGGCGCTCTACGGGCACGGTGCCCGCAAGCAGGCCGGTTGCACTGATCGTTTCGAAGCTGCCTCGCGGGCCGTAGAACCGGAGCGGAAGATGGAATCCGAGGTCGAGCTTCACCGGGCTGCCTGCCAGGCGCACGGTATCGACGCCGAACACAGGAGCCTCGCCCTTGAAGCCTGCCGCCACACTTAGGACGAATGATGGCATGACCCCGCGGTCGGTCCGGAAAAGCAGCGGCACATGCCGCGGGGTGCCGCTTGCGTCGGATGAAATATTGACGAGACCGACGGCTGCCAACCGGTCGAACGGCGACAGCGGCCAGAGCATCTGTTTCGGTGCCGGTAATTGCGAGCTTCCTTCCTCGTCCCGGCCGAAGCTGCCGGCCGCGGCGACGAGTGAAGGCGTTCGTTCGAGAGCCTGGGCAAGCGCCTCATCTGTCTCGGGCGAGGTCGGGTCGACGAGCAGCAGGTCGAGTGCAAGGGTGCGTGGGGCCGCGGTTCCAATGGCGAGGATCATCCGAGCCAAAGTGGAGCGCTGGAGCGGGTAGCCGCGTTGCTGAGCCACGGTTTCATCATCGATGGCGATGATGACGATTTCGCCTGGGGGTGAGCGTCGACCGGCAATAAGCAGGCGCATGTCGGCGAGCGCCGCCTCGACTCGGTCGAGAGGATTGCGCTCGCCCGCGAGATGCATTCGCCCCAGAAATCCGGACCAGAGCGCGGCGATCACGAGGCAGAGGATGGTGATCGACGCGGGCAGGCGGACACTGCGCGTCGAGGTCACCGCCCGAACCGAGCAAGCAGCCCTGCGGCGCGCTCGCGGGACCAGCGGTGCACGTCAAGTCGCTTTTCCTGGGAGACGTCAACGCCATCGCCGGGATTGAGTTCGACGGGGTCCGTGCCATCGCGGCGCGTGACACGCACGCGCCCTTCGGCGACGAACACCGATGTCTTCGAGGTCGTTACGTCGACGGCATAGATCGTGCCGCGGACCGAGGCGATGGCGTGGGGCGTCAGGATCTGGAGGGGCCCGCGGCKACGGGGTAGCTCGACCAGAAGGCCTTTGCCATCCAATGCGATTGATTGAATCGCGCGGCCGGGCTGTGGCGATTGGACCTGGAAGCGGGTGGCGGCCTCCGCTTCAATGATCAGGCCACCGCTGCACCGGAACACGGTTCTCGGCGGATCGGTCCGCGCTGACGGGGTGCAGCCCGCAGGTTGTTGCGCGGCGGCGGGCGGGATCGATGCGCAAATGGCGCAAGCGGCAATCGAGAATCGGAGGAAGCGCATGGCAAGCCTCTCATGCTCGGTATTCAGATCGCGCCGGACTTCGCCAGCTGCCGAAAGCTGTCGACATTATGAATCACGAGGCGGCCCCGTCCAAGGGAGAGAATGCCGATCTGTTTCCAGCGCTGCAGCTGGCGGTTCACGGTTTCGCGGGTGACGCCGGTCAGCGCCGCCAGTTCCTCCTGGGAAATGTGCAGCTCGCTGCCATAGTCGGTGACGAGCACTTCGATGCGTCGCGCCAGCCGTGATGCGGCTGGAAGGAAGGCCGTGTCCTCCATGCGCTCGCTCATGCCGCGCAGCCGCTCGCAGAGCAATTCGATCAGCCGGATTGCAATCAGTGGCTCGTTGTCGAGCAGATTCAGGAAGTCACGCCGCGGCACGAAGAACATCTCGGTGTCTTCCAGCGCAATGGCGTCGGCGCTGCGGGCGCGACCGTCGAGAAGGGCGATCTCCCCGAAGACGTCGCCGCCTCCCAGCAGGTTCATCGTCAGCTGCTGGCCGGCATCGTCCGTGGTGCCAATTCGGATCCGGCCATGCCGGATGGCATAGAGGCCATCGCCGGGATCGCCCTTCAGGAACAGGACCTCGTGCGGTGCCAGGTGCCTCGGCAGGCAAATTGCGGCGATCTTGACCAGGGCGTCGTGAGCAAGCCCAGCGAAGAACGGATTTACCGATAGAAGCCGAACCACCAGATGCGGCGCGCTGCGCATTCCCAAGTCCCCCTGTTCTCTCCGTTGCTAGGAAAAGCTGACGCCTATGTGACCTGTTTCACAGAAGATAGCACGGGAACGGCCGAAAACCCCCGGCGAAGGCCGCAGCGACCGCAGCCCGCAGTCGCTGTGTGTGCCGCTCCGAACGGGAGTTTCGCCGTGCACCACACCGCCAACACTCATTCCACGCCGTTCAGGACAACCTCGCTCGAACCGCTGCGCGAGCCCGAGACAGTGACGCAGGCGGGCGAGTGCCCCTTTCTTGGCAGGATGACGCGCGCGAGCCGCGCGCTGGTCACATCGCTGGCGCTCGCCTTTGGCCCGCAGCGCGGGCAGTCGCAGAGCGTTGCCATGGATGCGCATACATTGAATGACATTGGGCTGAGCCACGCCGAGGCTGCCCAATGGGGGCCGCTGAGCCGTTACATGCCACGCCCCTGGGGCGAGACGGATACGCTGAACTGATGCGCAGGCGCAGGGAAGCTATTGTCCGCAACACGCGAAAATTGCGGTACGCTGGAGCGCAGCGCTCACATCACAGGCCGGATGCGCTCCATGGCGGATGGTTCCTCTCTGCAGGCGGCCCAGCGCTTGCGCTCGCGGCCAGGACAGGCGGCAGCGCAAACCACGCCTCAGGCGCCGGTTGAGGCGAGCGCGCCCGCAGCAACAGGCTTGTTTGCCTATATCTGGCGCAACAGCCGCCGGCAGCAGCTCCAGATCATCGCGATCGTGCTGCTGTCGTTTCCCTTTTACTATCTTTCGCTTGAGCTGCCGAAATACATCATCACGGACGCCATCCAGGGCCGCGCCTTTTCCGGTGGGCAGGAGACTGCACGGCTCTTCCGGTTCTCGCTCGCCCTACCGGCCTGGCTCGGGGGCAGCCGTGAACTTCTCAGCGGCGTCATGCTCGATCGCATCAGCTATCTGTTTGCGCTGTCCGGCCTGTTTCTGCTGCTGGTGCTCATCAATGGCGCCTTCAAATACGTCATCAACATGCGCAAGGGGGCCTTGGGCGAACGGCTGCTGCAGCGCCTGCGCGCCGACCTCTTCGCGACGCTGCTGAGTTTCACGCCCGAGGCACGGCGCCGGCTCAAACCGTCCGAGGCCGCGACTGTCATCAAGGACGAGGTCGAGCCAGTCGGCGGTTTCGTCGGTGATGCCTTCATCCAGCCGGTTCTGCTCGGTGGCCAGGCGCTGACGGCGCTGATCTTCATTCTGCTGCAGAATCTGGCGCTGGGGTCGATCGCGGCAGGCATCGTTCTCGTGCAGGCAGTGATCATTCCCCGGATGCGGCGTGAGCAGATCCGGCTTGGGCGACAGCGCCAGATCGAGTCGCGGGCCCTGGACGGCAAGATCGGCGAGGTCGTCGAGTCGCTGGACGAGGTTGCTGGCCACGGCACCTCTGCGGTCGAAAAAGCACTCGTCGCAGTGCGCCTCGAGAGGCTGTTCGGCATCCGCTACCAGCTCTATGGGCGCAAATTCGCGGTCAAGTTCCTGAACAACCTGTTGGCCCAGCTGACGCCATTCCTGTTCTACACGATCGGGGGGTATTTTGCCCTGACCGGCCGTCTCGACATCGGCCAGCTCGTCGCGGTCATCGCCGCGTATCGTGACCTGCCGACGCCGGTAAAGGAACTGATCGACTGGGATCAGCAGCGTCTCGACGTCGAGGCGCGGTTTCAGCAGGTCACCCAGCAATTCTCGCTGGACGATGCCCCGGCGCCGGAACGGCCGCAGGCCCCGCTCTCCGGAGATGGGATCGTGCCTGGCGAAGGCATGATCGCGGCCAAGGGGCTGACGGTTCTTGGGCCGGCCGGCGACCGGCTGCTCGAGCGCGTTTCATTCGCTCTGCCCTTGGGGGGGAACATCGCCTTGATCGACAAGGCGGGGGAAGGGGCGGCTGCGTTCGCGTCTGTGCTCGGGGGCAGTATGGCGCCGTTCRACGGCGCGGTGACGCTGGCCGGTATTCCCTTGGCTTCGTTGTCCTCCGAACGGCGAGGGCGGACACTGGCCTATCTCGGAGCGGAGCCCGTCATTCTCGATGCGTCCCTGCGCGACAACATTCTCTATGGCCTGCGCCGCCCTGTTGTCGCCCAGGCCGGGGCCCAGCCCTGGTCGCTCGACTTCAGCGGCGCCGGCGTCGCGAGCAGGCACGAGCTCGAACGTCTCCTGGTCGAGGTGCTAGGCGTGGTCGGGCTCGCCGAAACGGTGTTTCGCTTCGGCCTGCAGCGCCAATTGAGTGCGGACGACCCGACCGAGATCGTCAACAGGGTTGCCGAGATCCGTACGAGAATTCGCTCCAGGCTGATTGGGCGCGGGGCGGGCGATGCGGTGGAGCCCTACGATCCCGAGCGATACACACGAAACGCGACCATCGGCGAGAACATCCTGTTCGGCGTCGTCACTGATCCCGGCTTCGCCGGGGAACGCCTGGCCAGTCACAAGCTGGTGCGCGCCATTCTGGACGCGCAGGGCCTGACCACGCTTCTGACCCAGATCGGGCGGCGTATCGCGGCGACCATGCTCGAGATCTTTCGCGATCTTCCAGCCGATCACGTCCTGTTCGAGCAGTTCTCCTTCCTTTCCGCGGCCCAGTTCCCTGACTATCAGGTCATTCTCGGGCGGGCCGAGGCCCGCACCCTCCGGGAGGCCGATCGCTCCCGGTTGATCGCGCTGGCATTTCTCTATGCGGAGCCGCGGCATCGGCTGGGGCTGCTGAGCGAGGCGGACGAGGTCCGCATCCTCGCCGCGCGGCAGTCTTTCCGCGCGCAGGCCACCCCGGAGATGGCGGATGCCATCGCCTTCTACGATCCGGCCCGTTACTGCCCGGCAGCCCCTCTGCGCGACAATCTCTTGTTCGGCTGCGTTGCCAGCAGCAGTGCTGCGGATGCGGAGCGCGCGCTCGAGGCCATCCGTGAGAGCCTGATCGAACTGGGCCTGGAGCGTGACGTCTATCGTTGGGGACTTGAACAACAGGCCGGCTATGGCGGACAGTTCCTGTTTCCGGCTGCGAAAGCGGCCGTTGCTCTGGCACGTTGCCTGATCAAGCGCCCGCAGATCATGATCCTGAACGACGCGTTGGCGTCGTTCGGGCAGGCCGAGGCTGCCAGGCTATTCGCACGGATCACGACCTTCATGAAGGGGCGGACCATTCTCGTTGCCGGCCGGCAGATTGCGGAACTGGGTCGTTTCGACGCCAGCCTTGAATTCCACGGAACCAACTCCGTCAGTTCCGCAGACGCGGCGGTTCAGACGCAAGCTCAGTCCGACGAGGCGTTCGTGAGCGATCAGTTTGACGCGGGCAGTATCGAGCTGCGCGCCCTGCGTTCCGTGCCGATCTTTGCCGATGTCGATACGGTGCGCCTGAGGTTGCTGGCCTTCACTGGCGAGCGGGTCGAGTTCGCGGCGGGGGAGGTCATCTTTCGCCAGGGAGACGAGTCGGACGCCGCCTATCTGCTGATCACGGGCTCGGCCGACGTCGTGTCCGAGGCGTCGGGGCCGCCTGTCCGGATCTCGACCATGAACGCCAACAGCCTGTTCGGTGAAATGGGGATCGTGACGGATGATCCTCGCTCGGCAACGGTCATCGCGACCACGCCGCTGACGGCGCTCCGCCTGCGCAAGGAGGTTTTCGTCGCTCTGCTGACGGAGTTCCCTAACATGGCCCTCTCGGTGACGCGGTTGATCGTCCGGCGCCTGCAGGACAATGTGGTTACGCTGAGCCATCGGCACTGAACCGGCCCCTGGCATGGTGCATCACGGCAGTTGCAGCGGATCGACCGAGATCGCCCGCTTCAGCGTCCTGAGACCGAAGGTCGTGCGTGACTGGCGAATTCCGGGGATCCGGTACAGCGTCTCACGGAGGAAGCGCTCGTAGTGGTCGGTGCCGCTGACCACGACCTTGACGAGATAGTCGTATTCGCCGGTGACGAGATGCGCCTCGACCACTTCGGGAATGCGCGCCAGCGCGTCCCCGAACGTGTCGAGCACCTTGTCGTCGTGCTTGTCGAGCGTGATCTCGACAAAGACGGTGTTGTTGAGCCCCAGGGCCGCGTGATCCAGGACTGCCACATAGCGCTCGATTGCGCCGCTTTCCTCCAGCCGCCTGACCCGCGTCCAGCAAGGCGATGGCGAGAGCCCGACCTTCTCGGCCAGTGCGCTCGTCGTCAGGCGGCCATCGGCCCGCAGGGCGGACAGAATCCGCCGGTCGATAGGGTCGAGAGCGTCGCTGCGCCTGGACTTGCCGGTCATCGGGCGAATCTTCTGTAAATGGAGACAGTGGCGGAAGAATTTGCCGAGATTGAGCCGAATGTCGAGCGTCTTCGGGAAAACTCTTTCCGTTTGCCGGATTAACGTCGTTGCGGCGATGGGGGTGCGTGATGACCGGGCGAATGCAACGGCGAGTTGTGGTGAAAGCGTCGACCAGCGACGCCTATGACGGGCTGGTCAGACTCCTGCTCGATGCCCAGCGCCTAGGCTTCGCCCTTGTCGAACTGTCGAGCTCCCGCCAAGATGACGGACGAACCGCGATCCGCATGGTCATCGAGACCGAAGGCGTCTCGGACTGCGCGGAGATCGGCTTCCGCCTTGCCCGCCATCCGGCGCTCGCAGCTGTCGAGGCTTTCGAGTTCGGCGACGAGCCGGGTTCATTCTATGTCGGCTCGCTGCATGCGGGTCGGCAGGGCGCCCTTGCCGGAGTGCGGGCATGACCGATCAGCCGTTGCGCTTTCATGTCCCCGAACCCGCCAGCCGCCCGGGCGGCAGGCCGGATTTCTCCAATGTCGTCATCCCGGAAGCGGGCTCGGTCCGCCGGCCTCCGGTCGATATCGATCCCAAGGAAATTCGCGATCTCGCGTATTCGATCATCCGCGTGCTCGACCGGGAGGGGCAGGCTGTCGGCCCGTGGGTGCCCGATCTCGACAGGGATGCTCTGATCCGGGGCATGCGCCACATGATGACGCTGCGCGCCTTCGATGCCCGCATGCAGATGGCGCAGCGCCAGGGCAAGACCTCGTTCTACATGCAGCACACCGGGGAAGAGGCGGTGAGCTGCGCCTTTCGCATCGCGCTCGGCCCGGAGGACATGAATTTCCCGACCTATCGCCAGGCCGGGCTCCTCATCGCGCATGATTATCCGCTCGTCGACATGATGTGCCAGATCTACTCGAATGAGCGAGACCCGATCAAAGGCCGCCAGCTTCCGGTCATGTACTCGTCGAAGGCGCACGGCTTCTTTTCGATCTCCGGCAATCTCGCCACCCAATTCGTTCAGGCGGTAGGCTGGGCCATGGCCTCGGCGATCAAGGGCGATCGCAGGATCGCCGCCGCCTGGGTCGGCGACGGCTCGACAGCGGAGTCCGATTTCCACGCCGCCCTGGTCTTCGCCTCGACCTACAAGGCCCCGGTCGTCCTCAACGTCGTCAACAATCAGTGGGCGATCTCGACCTTCCAGGGCATTGCCCGCGGCGGCTCCGGCACTTTCGCGGCGCGCGGACTCGGCTTCGGCATTCCGGCCCTGCGCGTCGACGGCAACGACTACCTTGCGACCTACGCAGTGGCGCAATGGGCGATCGAGCGCGCGAGGCGCAATCTCGGGCCCACGCTGGTCGAATACGTCACCTATCGCGCCGGCGCCCACTCGACCTCGGACGACCCCTCCGCCTATCGGCCCAAGCATGAATCGGAAGGTTGGCCGCTCGGCGACCCGCTGATCCGGCTGAAGCAGCATCTGATCGCATTGGGCGCCTGGACTGAAGAGCGGCACAAGCAGGCCGAGGCCGAGATTCTCGCAACCGTGATCGCTGCGCAGAAGGAGGCCGAGGGCCACGGCACCCTGCATGCCGGCGGCAAACCCTCGGCACGCGACATCTTCGAGGATGTCTATGCCGAACTGCCTCCGCACCTGCGCCGGCAGCGTCAGCAGATCGGAGTCTGACGCGATGGCTCGAATGACGATGATCGAGGCGATCCGTTCGGCGCTCGATGTCTCGATGGGGCGCGACGAGAACGTCGTGGTCTATGGCGAGGATGTCGGCTTCTTCGGCGGCGTGTTCCGATGCACCCATGGCCTGCAGCAGAAATACGGGGTGAACCGCTGCTTCGACGCCCCGATCAACGAACTCGGCATCGTCGGCACGGCAGTCGGCATGGCGGCCTATGGCCTGCGCCCCTGCGTCGAGATCCAGTTCGCCGACTACATGTATCCGGCTTACGATCAGATCGTCTCGGAGGCGGCCAGGCTGCGCTACCGTTCGGCCGGCGATTTCACCTGTCCGCTGGTGATCCGCATGCCGACGGGCGGCGGCATCTTCGGCGGCCAGACGCATAGCCAGAGCCCGGAGGCGCTCTTCACCCATGTTTCCGGGCTGAAGACCGTGGTGCCCTCCAACCCGCATGACGCCAAGGGCCTCTTGATCGCCGCAATCGAGGATCCCGATCCCGTCATCTTCCTCGAACCGAAGCGGCTCTATAACGGCCCGTTCGACGGTCATCACGATCGCCCCGTGACACCCTGGTCCAAACATGAGCTCAGCGAGGTGCCGGACGGCCATTTCGTGCTGCCGCTCGGCAAGGCCGCGATCCGGCGCGAGGGCGCGAGCGTCACCATCATCGCCTATGGCACCATGGTTCATGTCGCCGAAGCGGCAGCCGAAGAGACCGGCATCGACGCCGAGGTCATCGATCTGCGCAGCCTGCTGCCGCTCGACCTCGATACGATCGTGGCCTCCGTGGGCAAGACCGGCCGCTGCATTGTCCTGCACGAGGCGACGCTGACCTCGGGGTTCGGCGCAGAACTCACGGCCCTGGTGCAGGAGCATTGCTTCTACCATCTCGAGGCGCCCGTCATGCGCGTCGCCGGCTGGGACACTCCCTATCCGCATGCCCAGGAATGGGCCTATTTCCCCGGCCCGGCGCGCGTCGGCGCCGCCCTGCGTGAGATCATGGAGAGCCGATGATGGCGGAACGGGTCATCAAGCTTCCGGATGTCGGCGAGGGCATTGCCGAGGCCGAGCTCGTCGAGTGGCACGTCAAAGTCGGCGACATCGTGCGTGAGGACGATCTCCTTGCTGCTGTGATGACCGACAAGGCGACGGTCGAGATCCCGTCGCCGGTCGACGGGGAGGTGGTCTGGGTCGGCGCCGATATCGGCGACACCGTTGCGATCGGCTCGGCGCTGGTCCGGCTGAAGGTTGCAGGCGAGGGCGCGACTGATCCTGGCGAACCGGAAGGGAGCGCGGCGCCGGAGCTGGTCGTTGTCGAGCAGCCTGTCGCCGCGCCGAAGAACGAAGCTCCCGCCCCCGCTCCGGCAAAGCTGACCGAGGCCAGGCCCGCTGCATCGCCCAAGCCGCGCGCGGTCTCAGCTCCCACGCTGAGCGCCGTACCGAGGCGGCAGGCTGGCGAGAAGCCGCTCGCTTCGCCGGCCGTCCGGCTGAAGGCGCGCGAGGCCGGGATCGACCTGCGCCAGGTCGTGGGCTCCGGCCCGGGTGGGCGCATCACTCACGAGGACCTCGACAGCTTCGCGTTGCGYGGGCCCGAGGCCGAACGAGCGCCAGGGCTGGCGCGCCTGACCGCCGTCACCGACATCAAGATCGTCGGCCTGCGCCGCAAGATCGCCGAGAAGATGGCGCTGTCCAAGGCGCGCATCCCCCACATCACCATCGTCGAGGAGGTCGACGTCAGCGCGCTGGAGGACCTCCGCGCAGTCCTGAACAAGAAGCCGACGCTCGAGCGACCGAAGCTGACGCTTCTGCCCTTCGTGATGCGGGCGCTGGTCAAGGCGCTGGCCGAGCAGCCGAACCTGAACGCGCTGTTCGATGACGAGGCCGGGATCGTCCACCAACATGCCGGCATCCATATCGGTATCGCGACCCAGACGCCGACCGGACTGATCGTGCCGGTCGTAAAACATGCCGAGGCTCGTGATCTCTGGGACTGCGCCCKGGAACTCGGCCGGCTCGCCGAACGGGGACGCGAAGGCATCGCGACCCGGGACGAATTGACGGGTTCAACGATCACGGTCACATCGCTCGGCGCGCTCGGCGGCGTCGCCACCACGCCGGTGATCAACCACCMCGAGGTCGCCATCGTCGGCGTCAACAAGATGATGATCCGGCCGATGTGGAACGGCACGAGCTTCGTCCCGCGCAAGATGATGAACCTGTCGTCGAGCTTCGACCATCGCGTCATCGACGGCTGGGATGCGGCCGTCTTCGTGCAGCGGCTCAAGGAGCTTCTGGAAAACCCGGCAATGCTCTTCGTGGATGCCTGACGCCATGACCGAGATCACCTGCAAACTGCTTGTCATCGGCGCGGGCCCGGGCGGTTATGTCTGCGCCATCAGGGCTGGCCAGCTCGGCATCGACACCGTGATCGTCGAGAGCACGAAGCTTGGCGGCAGCTGCCTCAATGTCGGCTGCATTCCGTCCAAGGCGCTGATCCATGTCGCCGATGAATATGAGAAGCTGGCCACGGCCGCGCAGGGCAAGACGCCGTTCGGGCTCACGGCCTCGGCGCCGGCGCTCGATTTTAAGCAGGCCATCGGCTGGAAGGACGGGATCGTCCAGCGCCTGAACAACGGCGTCGCCGCGCTCTTGCGCAAGTCCAAAGTCAAGATCGTGCATGGCCGGGCTCGCTTTCGCGACGGCAAGACCGTTGCCGTCGAGACCGAGACGGGCCCGAAGCTGATCCGGGCCGAAACAATCGTCATCGCCACCGGCTCTGCGCCGGTCGAGCTGCCCTTCCTGCCCTTTGGCGGCACTGTGATCTCGTCGACGCAGGCATTGTCGCTGCCCGCGGTTCCGGGGCGGCTGGCGGTCGTCGGTGCCGGCTATATCGGCCTGGAACTCGGGATCGCCTTTGCGAAGCTCGGCTCGCAGGTCACCCTCGTCGAGGCGTTGCCACGGATTCTTCCGCTTTACGATGCCGAGCTGACCGCGCCGGTCGAGAGATCGCTGTCGAGGCTCGGCGTCGGGCTTCTGCTCGGGGCGAAGGCGCGCGGCGCGACTCCGGACGGCAAGTCCCTGCTGGTGGAGACGGCGGAAGGCGAGGAACGGCGGATCGCGGCGGACGCGACACTCGTCACCGTTGGCCGCAAGCCGGTGCTGTCCGATCTCGGGCTCGAGGAACTGGTGCTCGACATGGATGGCAGCTTCATCCGCATCGGCGAGCGCTGCGAGACCTCGATGCGCGGTATCCATGCGATCGGGGATGTCACCGGCGAGCCGATGCTGGCGCACCGCGCCATGGCGCAGGGCGAGTTGGTGGCGGAGATCGTCGCCGGCCTGCCGCGCGCCTGGGACAAGCGTTGCATTCCGGCGATCTGCTTCACCGATCCGGAAATCGTCTCGGCCGGTTTTTCACCGGGCGAGGCGCGTCGCGCCGGCTTCGAAATTAAGACCGGGCAGTTTCCGCTGGCTGCCAGCGGCCGTGYGATGACGCTCCACAGCGAGCAGGGCTTTGTGCGCATCGTCGCGCAGGCCAACACCCATGTGATCCTGGGTATCCAGGCAGTCGGGCAATCCGTCTCCGAACTCAGCGCGGCGTTCGGGCTCGCCATCGAGATGGGCGCAACGCTCGAGGATATCGCCGGAACGATCCACGCCCATCCGACGCTTGGCGAGGCCGTGCAGGAGGCGGCGCTGAAGGCGCTCGGCCACGCCATTCATATCTGACGCGATTGCGGCTGTGACTGCGCTACGGCCCGGGCTTCATTCGGCAGCCCGCGCAACCGAGGGGATGACTGCCGGTCTCGGCTTCGCTGTGCCATCGCCCTGCCTTCGTTCGCTGCGCCGGGGCGGCTCGATTTCGAACGAGATGGTGCAGCCCGTTTCGGTGTCGGCGATGATCAGTTCCCGGCCGTACTCGGCCAATGTATCCGAGACGATTGCAAGGCCCAGTCCGGATGAATGATGACTGTCCGGAGCGAAGTGGACGCCACGTTGCAGGATCAGTTGGCGTCGGTCTCCCGGCACGCCGGGCCCATCATCGCTGACCGAGAGAACGGTGCTGCCGCCGTCAGCGGTGTGGACCTGCACCGTAACGGCGCTGCGTGCCCATTTGCGCGCATTGTCGAGCAGATTGCCGACGACCTCGGCGAAGTCGTCGGTTTCCATCGCGGCGCTGACGTGTTCGGGAATCGTGACGCTCCAGCTGATGCTGTCGGCGCTGTCGATGCGGCTCATCAGATCGACCAGCCGGTTAACGATCGGCAGCACGAGCGTTCTCATGCTCACTGCCTGGATCGCACCGTGCGTCCGCGCTCGCGCAAGCTCGCGCTCGACATGTGCGCCGATCGCTTCGCATTGTTCACGCAGAATGGCTGCATGCGCGTGCTGTCCGGACTTTTCAAGGCGCGCCACTTCGCTCGACAGGATCGTGAGCGGCGTCTTCAGCCCGTGGGCCAACAGGCCCGCCCTGTCGCGCGCCTTGCGCACCAGCTCATCCTGGCGATCGAGCAGCCTGTTCAGATCATCGACCAGCGGCTTGATCTCCTCGGGAAGGGTACCTGTCAGGCGCGATGTGCGGCCTTCGCGCACGGCGGTGAGACTCGCGCGTAGCTGATGAAGGGGGCGCAGGCCGAACCGCATCTGCAGCCAGGCCCCACCGATCAGCAACAATGCGAGCAGGAACAGGATCTTGGCGACATCGAGGGAGAAGGCGTGGCGCAGTTCGCCGATATCGGCATGATCAAGCGCGACGGCCAGCTGGAACGTCCGTGGGCCATCGGCGCCATCGAGCTTCACCGAGCGTTCGAGGACGTAGAGCTCGGAGTTGTTCGGCCCGTCGATCTCGAACGCGCCCTTGCTCTTGTCCTCCCCCTTGGCCGTGCTCGTATCGAGGATCTGGTCCCAGAGCGAGCGCGAGCGCAGATGCTGCACCGCCCCTTCGCTGATCTGCCAGTAGGCGCCGCCATAGGGCAGCTGATAGCGCGCATCGGCGAGATCGTGGTTGATCAGCGGGTTGCCGTCCGCATCGAGCTCGAACGCCTTGGCGAGTTCGCTGGAGCGGATCTCCAGCTCGATCGCGATGCGCTTCAGGACATGCTGCTCGAACACCAAGATGAGCGCTGCGCCTGCGGCCGCGAGCGTCACGGCAATCGTCAGGGCTGCGATCGTCAGGATGCGCTTGCGGATCGAGCCCGAGCTCATCGCCTCAGCCCCCGATGATGTAGCCATGGCCACGCCGGGTGCCGATCGTCTCCGCCCCGACCTTCCGGCGCAAGCGCCCGACCAGCACTTCGACAGCGTTGCTGTCGGGTTCGTGATCGCCGCCATAGACATGGTCGATCAATTCGCCCTGCGACACAACCCGCC
Organism: Allobosea sp. 01N443; assembly: GCF_056399325.1. Lineage (NCBI taxonomy): Bacteria > Pseudomonadati > Pseudomonadota > Alphaproteobacteria > Hyphomicrobiales > Alloboseaceae > Allobosea > Allobosea sp. 01N443. The sequence goes on along the minus strand of NZ_JBFTRC010000039.1, from coordinate 6,430 downwards.
CCTGATTATGCACGAGGTAGCGCAGCAGCCGATATTCCAGCGGAGACAGCTCGACATTGCGCCCGCCAACCGCAACCGTTCTGCGGCGCGTGTCGATATTGAGGTCGCGATAGACCAGTTGAGGCGTCAGGTGACCGCCAGCTCTGCGAATGAGTGCGCCGACCCGGGCGACCAGTTCCTCGGCCTGAAACGGCTTGGGCAGATAGTCGTCGGCGCCGGCGTCTATGCCTTCGACGCGCTCCATCCAGGCGCCGCGCGCGGTGAGGATCAGAATAGGTGTCCTGACCGAGGCTGCCCGCAGCTTGCGGACAACCGAGAGCCCGTCGAGCTTCGGCAGGCCAAGGTCGAGCACGAGCGCATCGAAATCGTCCGTCTCGGCGCGAAACCAGGCGGCCTCTCCATCATGGACGACCTCCGGAACATAGCCGGCTTCCGTGAGCGCGGAGGCGACATCGCTGGCGATGCGCCGTTCGTCCTCCACGACGAGAATTCTCATCATCGCCTCCGCATTTGGAGGATCCGGTTGCGCCGGGCGTCGACTACGACTTCGCGGTAGCGGCCTGCGCCGTCGAGAACCAGTAGTTCATAGCGCCATTCGCCCGTGGGCGCGAGGCGCAGATCGACCTCGAGCACGTCACCGGGAACAGCCGCGCGCACCACTGACAGGACGGCGCCGAGCGACACGACCTGTCCTCCCTGGGTCGCCTGACGTGCGAAATCGGCACTCGTATTGCCCCAGTGCTGGCCGGTGCTGACGGCATCCTCGCCGTTCCTGCCGCCGCGACCCGAGCGACCACGCTGATTGTCTCCCGAATTCTGGCTCGCGGCGGACCCGCCGTCATGGCCCGATCTGCCGCTGCCGGAATTGCTTCCGCTGTTGCCGGAGCCTCCGCCGCCGCTGGATCCGGAGCCGCCGCTGGAGCCACCGCTGCCACCGCCGGAGCCGCCGCCGCCGGAACCGCTACCTCCGCTTCCGCCTCCGGAGCCACCTCCACCTCCGGAGCCTCCGGAGCCGCCGCCGCCACCGCCGCCCCCCCCACCGCCGCCAGAACCGCCGCCGCCCCCGCCGCCATCGCCTCCGCCATCCTTGGCAAAGGAGGGGGCGATCCAGGCCGGGCTTGTCGTGACGAGCGCAAATACGACCGCGAGGGCCGGAACCGCGCGCCACAGGGCGATGTTGCGTGAATGTCGCATGGTAGCTTTCGAAGCTACGACACCCAAGCTGACATTTCCCTGACAGGCCGCGTCAGGCTGGCGAGGTTCGAGGGCGCGCAGGCTCTGCTCCGTCACCGAGGAGAGAATGATCGGCGGTGGCTATGGCAAGGAGATACGACCATGACATTGCGATCACTTATGCTGGCGACCACCATCCTGGTGGCGACCACCGGCTCGCAGGGCGCGAGCGCCGCCATCCGTGACGACAGCTCGCCTCACCTGGAAGGCATCATCCGCCTGGGGGCGTCAGCCCTGTCCCGGAGCGGTGAGGGCGAGAACGATTCCCCAGCTCACAAGAGTGCGACCTCGCATGAGGACGCGGCCCGCGTCATCCTGGCGCGCGACGGCGGCGGGGGAGGTGGCGGCGGAGGCGGCGGCGGAGGTGGTTCTGGAGGCGGAGGGAGCGGTGGAGGCTCCGGTGGTGGCAGCGGCGGCTCTGGCGGAGGCAGCGGAGGCAGTGGCGGCGGAAGTGGCTCCGGCTCCGGCTCAGGCTCCAGCGGCAGTAGCGGCGGCAGCGGCCGCGGTGGCGACAGCGGTGGTGGTCTCGGCGGTTCGTCGAGCGGCGGTGGCAGCGCAGCCGATGCGCGTGGCCGCGGCGCCGATGATGGAGCCGGTCATGCCCGAGGCGGTCGCGGTGCTGATAACGCTGTAGGTCAGGCTCGGCATGGGCGTGGAGCGGATGATCCGGCCGGCCATGTGCGGCAGGGMCGGGGTGCGGACGATGCRGTCGGYCAGGCCCGGCGTGGGCGTGGAGCGGACGATCCGGCYGGCCATGTGCGGCAGGGCCGGGGTGCGGACGATGCAGTCGGCCAGGCCCGGCGTGGGCGTGGGGCAGACAATCCGGTCGGCGACGTACGTCGCGCCCGCGGCGCCGACGACCCGGCCGGCCATATCCGGGGTGGCCGCAGGGCGGATGACCAGGCCGGTCATCTCTGAAACAGGCCGATGCGCGAGGCTCAACGCCGCCTCGCGCATCCTCTGGCATCCTGCCTGATGTGGGAAGCGAGAGGCTGGACAGGCTGGCTGTTTCGGCTCGGCGAGCGCGACGGTGACTGCGAACGGCTTGCGCGATAGGTTGGCCTAAACTAGGCGCACCCTCGTGAAGCAACGGTTCCTCGCGTTTCTCGGATTATGKATACCGCTGGCGCTCATCGCCCTTGCCCTGGCGGCTGCTACCGAATTCGTCCGGGTGCGGGACGGGCTGGAGCGGGATGGCGGCACGCTGCACCGCGTCCTGTCGCAGCGCGTCGATCAGCATGACGCCCATCTGACCAGCCTCGCAGCAGTCCTCGCAAGCTCGGATGCATCATCCGCAACCTTCCAGGCTGTGGTCGAGGCGATGCAGCGCTTCTATCCCCGCATCGCTGCTGTCGCCCTGATCGATTTCCCCAAGTCATCCGAAATGGATGTCGGCAGCCCACCATCTGCTCTCCGGGATTTCGACATGGCGGCGCTTGCGGGAAAGCTCCGCGAACTCGGGCCAGGGCAGGCTGGGACGGTCGCCAGCCGAGGGGGGACGCCGTTCTACGCGCTGGTCAAGCGCCTTCCCGACACTGCGTCCGAAGTCCGCGCGCTCATCCTGGTGATCGACGGCAAGCTCCTGGTCGAACCGGAGGGCGGCCAGCCGCACGAGATCGCTCTCGTGCTTCGGGATGCTGCCGGAGCGATCCTCGTTCAGACCGGGGTAACCCTTCCCGAACAGGGAGTGATCCCCCGTCTCACCTATGAAAGGGCGCTGGGCAGTCGGTCACAGCCGCTCGTGCTGCACCTCGCCGGGCAGCCGGTTCTGGCGGATCTCCTCCCGCCGCGCACCGCATTCGTCGTCCTGACCGCGACGGGGCTCGCGGTCTTCCTGTTGCTGGTGATCCGGCGCGAGAGACGGCGAACGGCGGGCGCAAGGGAGGCCATGCGCCTGCACCAGCATGAGGCCCGGCTGGCCCATGCGATGCGGGTCAATACAGTCGGTGAAATGGCGTCCGGCATTGCCCATGAGATAACCCAACCCCTGACGGCGATCCTCAGCCAGAGCCAGGCGGGCCTTCGCCTGGCTCGGTCGGGAGGGAAAACCCCCGACGAACTCGTGAGCGTGCTTGAGGCCAATGTCCGTCACGCGCGGAGGGCGGGCGAGATATTGGAGCGGCTGAGGGCCTATGTCTCACGACGTGATCCGGTCCGGCAGCCTGCAGATCTCAACCAGATTACCCGCAATGTGGTCGAACTGGTCGAACGCGACCTGCAGGAGCGCGCGATCACGTTGCGGCTGGAGCTGAGCCCCATTCCGCCATGGGCGGTGGTGGATCGCGTTTCCATCGAGCAGGTCGTGCATAATCTGGTTCGAAACGCTGCCGAGGCGCTCGACGCGATGCCGGAGGAGCGGCGCGTGATCACGATCAGGGTCCGGGAGGTTGCGGGGGAGGCGGTGATTTCGGTCGCGGATCAGGGGAGCGGCATCGCGGATGCCGATATGGCGCGCCTCTTCGAGCCGTTCTTCACGACCAAGAGCGGCGGAATGGGCCTTGGCCTGCCATTATGCGAGCGCTTGGTCGAAAGCGCGGCCGGACGCATGGAAGTCCGGAACGGAGCGGCGAGTGGGGCCGTCTTCACGATCCGTATCCCCGTCTTGATCGCGGAGCGGAAGGTTGCTGCGGAATGAAGCCGGCTGCACGCACGGTCTATCTGGTGGATGACGACAGCGATGTCAGGGAAGCGTTGACCCTGCTGTTGAAGACCATGGGATTCGCCGCGAAGCCGTTTTCGAGCGCGCAGGCTTTCCTTGATCGCCCGGATCCGCGGCAGGATGGCTGCGTGGTCGTCGATATCCGCATGCCGGGGGTCTCGGGTCTGCAGCTGCTCGAACGGATGGCCACCGCGGCAGTACGTATGCCGACGGTTGTGATCACCGGCCATGGCGATGTCACCGCCTGCCGGCGCGCATTCAAGGCCGGGGCCGTCGATTTTCTGACCAAGCCGGTCGATGAGCAGGTTCTGCTCGAAGCGATCGAGGCCGGTTTCGCGCAGCGCGACGACCTGAGCCGGGATCAGGCAGAGCGGACCGAGCGGGCCGCACTGCTCGCTCGCCTGACCCCACGCGAGCGCGAAATTCTCGATCTGGTAGCGCAGGGCCGGTCGACCAAGGAGATCGCACGCGCTCTCGACCTCTCGCCCCGCACGGTCGAGACCCATCGTGCCAATATCGGGGTAAAGCTTGGCGCGACCTCGGTTGCCGCCATGGTGCGGGCCGCGCTTTAGGGCTCGGCCTCCGGCAGGTCTCCGTATGATTACGGAGATGGCTCCGGCACCGCACCGATAATCTTCGCCGCCGCCTCGGGCTAACCTTTCTCCGTCGAGCACAGGGTTCGATCACGCTCAGTACCGGAGAAATCATGTCCATGATCCGCCTTGCTGCCGCCGCAGCCCTTGCGCTTGTCCCCGTCGTCGCCGGGGCTCAGGTTCTTCAGGAACGGAACATGCCGCTGGCCATCGCCCAGGAACTCGCCCAGGCCACCGTCGAGGCTTGCGCGGCCAAGAATTTCAATGTGACGGCGACCGTCGTCGATCGTGCCGGGCTCGTGCGCGCCGTGCTTCGCGCCGATCGGGCCGGGCCGCACACTGTCGAGGCCAGCCGCGCCAAGGCTTTCACCTCTGCCTCTGCCCGCAACGCTACCTCGGCGATCGCGGAGGGCGCCGAGAAGAATCCGGCCGCTCGTCATCTTGCGTCGATCGAAGGCTTCCTGCTGCTCGGCGGCGGCGTGCCGGTCAAGGTCGGTGACGAGGTCATCGGTGCGGTCGGGGTCGGGGGCGCTCCCGGGGGGCATCTTGATGAAGAATGCGCCAATGCCGGCATCGAGAAGGTGAAGGCGAAGCTGCGCTGAGACTATTCTTAGGCATGTCGATGAAGGCGGCCGGCGCTCGGCCGTCTTCGGGATCGTCGGAGTGGGGCAATGTCGAGAACGCTGTTCGCCGCCGTAATCCTCGCGGTCGCGACCCTGTCGGGCCAAGTGCGGGCGCAGACGCCGCCGAGTGCCGCGGAATTGTCCGCCTATCAGGGCCTCCACGCCGCTGCCGCGTCCGGCGACGTCGCCCGGGTCAACCACCTTGCCGCGACGGGGGCTGACCTGAACGCCCGGGACGGGAACGGCCGCACGCCGCTCCATGTCGCGGCCTTTCGCGGGCAGGGGGCCGTGGCGTGCGCCCTGATCGTCGCGGGAGCGAACCCGGCGCTTCTCGACCACCAGCGTTATGATGCCGTCACCATCGTCGCAGTCAGTGACGATGTGCCGACGTTGAAGGCTCTGCTCGCCGCGGGCGCGGCCGCGACCCTCGTCACCAGCCGCTATGACGGCACCGCGCTGATCGCCGCCGCCCATCTCGGCCATGAGGGCATCGTAGAAGAGCTGATCAAGGCGAAGGCGCCCCTCGATCACGTCAACAATCTCGGCTGGACAGCGCTGATGGAGGCGGTGGTGCTCGGCAATGGCGGCCCACGGCATGTCGCGACCGTGCGGGCCCTGGTCGCTGCCGGCGCCAATCCCGGGATTGCTGATCGGGACGGCCTTACGCCGCTGCAACATGCCCGCGCTCGGGGCTATAAGGCCATCGTCGAGGCGCTTGAAGGCAGGCGCCTTCGCTGATCCAAGCCGGGCCCGGCAAATCTCTCGGGCGCTGGTTCGCGCCGGGCTCACGTCAGGCGGCCGTCCTCAGGACCGCTGTGACCTCGGAATCCTGGACAGCGCGAAATGAGCGGGCTGGGTGTCCGCGCGGGTTGTCGACGTCAGGCTAAAGCATCGGCCCGAAAAGTGGATCGCGGTTTTCGGAAAAGCCGATGCAAACACAGAAGGCCAGATCATCGGACCGGATACGATATCCGGTCTGATGATCTGGCCTTGGGCGGCGAGCGCTATCCGGCCTCAATCAGCCAACCGGTGTTCAAGCACCTGATAGAAATCATCATTGGCGGGATCCGCAGCCAGCGCGAGGGTCGTCTCGTCGGAGGGGACACTCAGCCCGCCGGCAAACGCCTTGAAGGCGTGGGCAGATTCCTCTTCCAGGAAGCAGAGCCGTATCGCCATCTTGTCCCTGGGCAGGGCGACAACGCGATAGGGGATTCCCCGCAGACTGAGCCACGCATCCATGGCGTCGAGCTTGAGGCGCAGATTCACATCGTCCGTCGTGACCAGGACGTGATGAATCCTGACCAGGACGTGATGAATCCAGT
>NZ_JBFTRC010000038.1:0-36220 GCF_056399325.1 Allobosea sp. 01N443 | reverse complement strand
CCCGATGGGTGATCTCGCAATCGAGGTTGCACGCCTGACCGACGCCGGTCGTTCGCTCTATTGCGCCATTCACGGCCGCTTCGTCTCGCATCTGGAAGCCCCGCGCCTGCCACCTTCGGCCGAGCGCATCCTCGCGGAGATGCAGACGGCGCTTGGCGTCATCGAGATCGAGAGCGAACGCCTGATGGCCGAGGGCGAGGCGGTGCTCGCCGATATCGCCGAGGCACGGGCCGCAACCGCACGCGCCGAAACGCGCGCCACCGAGATCCTGAYGCGCCTGCGCCGGCTTGAGCCCTTGCGCGCCCTGATCGCCGCGCGCCGTGAGAGCGTCGCCGAGCTGCTCGCCGAGAGGGGGCGCAGCCATGGATGACCCGCTCAACAACAACCAGTTGAAATCCATCGTCGAGCGCGTCGAGCGGCTGGAGGAGGAAAAGAAGTCGATCGCCGACGATATCAAGGAGGTCTACGCCGAGGCCAAAGGCAACGGCTTTGACGTCAAGATCCTGCGCAAGGTCGTCGCGCTCCGCAAACGTGACCTGAGCGAGCGCCAGGAAGAGGATGCACTGATAGAGATCTATCTCACCGCGGTAGGTGAGACAGCGGGCGCTCCGCCGCGCCGCCCGCAGCCGAGCCCACCTCTCGGCGGCCGGCCCTTCGGCGCCGATGACGAGATGCTCTACACCCATGCCAAGGCGATCGTGCTCGCGGAGGGAGGCAATGGCTCCACGTCCTTCGTCCAGCGCACGCTGCAGATTGGCTATAACAAGGCGGCGGCTCTCATGGAGCGAATGGAAGCCGAAGGCCTGGTCAGCGCACCTAATCATGCGGGCAAGCGCGAGATCCTGACAGCGGAGCAACGCGTCGCCATGTGCGCCGGCGCCCGCTTTGAGATCACGATCCCTGCCTCGCCAGCGCCTGTTCTGCGTGCCGCCGCCAAGACGATGCGTGCGTCGTCATGAAGCCGTTCCGCATCACCGTCGCTCCCGGTCTGCCAACGACCGGCACGCCCGGCCAGTTCCTTGGCTATGACGCGCAGGACGCGATGTGGCTGCTGCGCTGGGACGCTCCGCGCTCGGAATGGACCGCGCTCGGCCATGAGCAGCATGAGGCCGGCGATTTCCCGGTCCTGCGCCGCGGCCTCGCCGTCGCCCAGCTGATCGTCGGCCATGTCGAAGGGCCAGAAATCAAGCCACCCGCGAGGCGCGCATGATCGACGCCGCGCTCTATCTGGCTTTCGCCCTGATCATGGCCGGCGCCGCGGGCAGCTACGCCGCTGCGCTGCCCGACCAGTTCCGGTGCCGCGAATTCGGCGCCGCCGCTGGCAATGCCGCGATTGCGGCCGTTGCCTCCGCCATCTCCACCAGCTTCATCCTCGAGGCCCTGTCATGACCGAACAAAACGCACTGGCCGACGCCATCATTGCCGAGGTTCACCGCCAGACCAGCGAGGATGCAATCCGCAAGCTGGTCGAGGAGAAGATCGGCGTCAGCGTGAAATCCGCCGTCGATAACGCCTTCCGCTGGGGCGATGTCGGCAAGCAGATCGAAAAGGCCGTCACCAATTCGCTCGCGATCGGCGACCGCCTCGACGTGCCCGCCTACGGCAACATGGTCATGGCCGTGCTGCGGTCAAAGATGGACGAGGTGCTCGGCACGCTCGTCAACGAGCGCCTCGCCGCCGAGATGACAGAGATCCTGTCGTTGGCGCCGAGAGAGGTGAAGCTGTCGACCCTGGTCGAAGTGCTGGTCAAGCAGCAACTGGAGCGCGAGCGCTGGGGAACCAGCATCACGTGCGAAGTGGAGGACACAGACTACGGCGGGCATTGGATCTATATCGATCCGGATTCTGGGAAGAAGACACGCGAGTGCGAGCTGCAGATCGGCGTCAGCTCGGAAGGCAAGATTTTCTACTTGGTGATTGATCGGAAAGACGCCAAGCACACCGTCGTCTTCAGCGATCACGATCCTTACAAGAAGCTCGTTTTCGCCGCCTACGCTTGCGGTTCCAAGTTCATTGTCGACGCGGACCACGTCGTCACCGGCGTCGGTGACGACTGATGACGGTCTATGTCGACGACGTGCGGCACGCGTTCAAAGCGTTCGCCACAGCTCGCACCATGATCATGTGCCACATGTGGGCCGACACGCTCGACGAGATGCTCGCTATGGCCGACCGGATCGGCGTGGCGCGCAAATGGATACAGGGTCATCCGACCCTGTCCTTCGGCAAGCATCGCGATGCCTCCTGGGTTCACTTCGACATCAGCCTTGGCATGAAGGCCAAGGCCGTCGCCGCCGGCGCAGTGTTGACCGACAAATACGGCCCCTCCGAGCACACCGCCCGCATGGATGTCGCGAGTGCCGATCCCGTCCGTATCGAGATTGGCGCCCGCAAGTTGCGTCAGATCGAGCACATCCGCATGCAGCAGCAGCTGGGAGCCGTTTGAGGTGTTGGCACTTTCCATCCGCCAGCCTTGGGCCTGGCTGATCGTCAATGGTCACAAGGATGTGGAGAACCGCGATTGGTCGACGAAGTACCGCGGCGAGTTCCTGATCCACACCGGCCTGCAGCTCGACCGCGAGGCGCATAACCGGCTCGTCGGTGGCATTCACCCGGCCACGGGCCGGCCGAGCAAGCTCAACCTGCTTTACTCCGTCCAGCAGGCCGAGCTCGGCGGTATCGTCGGCATTGCCGAAATTCATGGCTGCGTCACCCGCTGCGACAGCGAGTGGTTCGTCGGCGACTACGGCTTCCTGCTCCGGAACGCGAAGCCGCTGCCCTTCCAGCGTTGCAACGGCCGGCTCGGCTTCTTCGAGCCCGAACGCACCATCGACGCCCGCCCGATCGGCGCGCCCGAAGGCCAGGGGAGGCTGGGTCTGTGAGCGAACGCGCAGCAGGCGAAAAGGCGGCACTCGACGTGGCGATTCGCCCGACCTGCGAGGAGTTGCGCTGACCATGRCTCACGCTGTCCTGCTCGCCTCCGACGATGCCAGCCGGCGCCCAACAGCTCCGAGGCGCGGACTCTCCTGCGCTGAGGCTGCTGACTACATCGGTGTTTCGGTCAGCAAATTCCTCGAGATGGTCGAGGACGGGCGCATGCCGCCAGCGAAAGCCATCGATCGCCGCCGCATCTGGGATCTGCGCGAGCTCGATCGCGCCTTTGACGATCTGCCGGGCGGGTCAACTGGTATCGCTCCGGGCGATACCAACGATCGCAAGCGGGAGATCATCGTCTAATGGAGCCTATGGCGAACATTAGACTGAAGCACGTCACCATCGACCGCTCCGAGGGGCTGACCCGCTACTATCTGCGGCTGCCGGGCGAGCCAAAGATTCGCCTGCCGGGCACGCTTGGCGGCCCGGAATTCATGGCGGCCTATCAGGCGGCGATCGACAAGCGCGCCGCGCCGCGCCGGCCGGACGGCACCATCTCGAAGGCAAACAGCCGCGGCTCTCTCGCCTGGCTGATCGACGAGTACTATCGCTGTGCCGCTTTCAAGGGCCTGGCCGAGGCGACGCAGGGCGCACGCCGCAACATCCTGAAGAGCGTCGCCGCGACGGCTGGTGAGGAGAGAATCGCGGATATCACCGAGAACGTGATTCGACGGGGCAGGGACCGCCGGGCCGAGACGCCCGCTGCCGCGAACACCTTCCTGAAGGCGATGCGTCACCTCTTTGAGTTCGCGACGGAATACAAGCACGCCAGCGCGAACCCGGCCGCCGGCGTGAAGGGTATGCCGACGAAGACGGAAGGGCACCACACCTGGACCGAGGACGAGATCAACCGATTCTTCGCGCACTACCCGCCCGGGACCACCGCGAATCTCTGCCTGACGATCATGCTCTACACGGGCCTGCGCGTCTCCGACGCGGCCGTGATCGGCCGCCAGCACATCCGCGATGGCTGGCTCACGATCAAGACGAAGAAGAAGGGCGTTGTCGTCTCGCTGCCGGTGGCGCCCGAGCTGCAGACGGCKATCGGCGCCGCCCGCGTCTCGTCAAAGGGGCATCTGCATCTGCTGATCAACGAATGGGACAAGCCGTTCTCGGTGAAGGGGCTCGGCAACCGCATGCGCAAATGGTGCGACGCGATCGGGCTGAATCACTGTTCCAGCCACGGCCTGCGCAAGGCGGGCGCGACGAGCGCCGCCGACAACGGCGCCAGCGAACATGAGCTGATGGCAACGTTCGGTTGGGAATCCGCGAAGCAGGCCCAGATCTATACGAAGAAGGCGAATCGTCGCCGTTTGGCAGGCTCAGGAGCCGCGAAAATCACTGTCGGCCGGGCTGAAAACGGGAACGAAATTGTCCCGCCGGGGCAGGGAGTGGACCCTGCGCGGGACAATCAGCCGAAAAACACGAAGAAAATCAACGGCTGAAAGAAAGGTTGGAGGCCTCGCCCGGAATCGAACCGGGGTGCAAGGATTTGCAGTCCTCTGCGTAACCACTCCGCCACGAGGCCATCCGGGGACAGTCACGCTGCGGTGATGTCCTAGGGCCGCCTATAACCACATGGCGCGCCGGCCCGCAACCGGGAACAGCAGCATTCGTCATGATGACCTATGGTCACCTGTGGATGAGCGGAATTCCTGCCATCGAAGTGTCTTAAAGGGCTTGCGCCCGGACAAAGGCGTCGCTATTACCCCGGCCATCGGTCCCGGATAGCTCAGCGGTAGAGCAATCGACTGTTAATCGATTGGTCGCAGGTTCGAATCCTGCTCCGGGAGCCAACACTTCTTACATTCATGAAATTGATGCCCGTGTGCCATCTCCTCTACGAGGGGGCGGCAGCGTGTCGGCTCGCGATTTCAGAATCTTATGCGCTTTTGCTGATCCGAGCTCTCGGCATGTCGGCGCGTAATGCGCGTCCGCCCTTGCGCGATCCCCTCACCACGATCCGCCGAGGTTCGTTGATCAGGGCGTGGCCGCCAGGCGCCGATMGACGGCGCGGGCGCGGAGCTGCCTGTAGAGGATGGGCCGAGCCCTCTCGATGTCATGATCAGGATCGAGGGATCGCTGAGCGATCGCTATTGGGCAGAATGACCGAATCCAAACCGGTCTGATTCAGAGGCCGCGATCGCAGATCAATCGAGATGTCGCCGGCAGAATCCTGCCGGTCGAATCTTGGCCGGATTGCCTCGCGACGACGCCGTCAGGTCGTCTGTGGATGCGGCGCGCATGTGCTCCTCAGCTGTGAGAACTCGCTGCAGCCGAACCGGTGTCCTGCCGCGGCCATCTTGCCTTTTGCGACCGCCTCGAACAAAAGCTGAGGACGGCGAACACGCGCCGCGCAGACGGAGATTGAGGATATGGACAGCTTCACCGAGCTGCGCCGGATGATGGTCGATTGCCAGTTGCGGACCTATGACGTGACGGACCGTGCGGTTCTCACGGCTGYCGACCGCGTTCCGCGCGAAGCATTTCTTCCCGCCGAACTCTCCCACCTTGCCTATCTCGATCAGTCTGTCGCCTTGCCGGGTACGAGCCGGGCGCTGATGACGCCGATGGTGATCGTGCGGATGATCCAGATGCTCGGCATTCAGCCTGGCGAGCGCGTGCTCGAATATGGCGGCGGCACGGGATATGGCGCTGCATTGATGTCGGATATGGGCGCGGTCGCCACGCTTTGGGAGCCTGATGCGGCTGCCCTGGATCAGGCTCGTGGCGCGCTTGCGCTGGCTGGCGCTGTTGGCGTCACGCTCAGCGCCACACGGCCTGCCGAATCTCATTTCGACGCGATTCTCGTCAGCGGCGCCTGCGAGACCGTTCCAGAGAGCCTTTTTGGTCTCGTCAACGATAACGGCCGGCTGATCCTGGTCGAGGGGCAGGGGCGGGCCGCGCGGGTGCAGCTTTATCAAAAGAGCGCCCAAACCATGTCGGCGAGGCCGGTTTTCGATGCTGCCGCGCCTGTTTTGGAAGAATTCCGCCGCGTTCCGAGTTTCGAATTTTGATTCGGCAGTGTCGCATTTATGCGGCACTGCGCCATGGAAACGATTGTTCGCGCCTTGGTGAGATTGGCGCGGGCCGCGGCTCCGGGTATGAATCACTACAACTATGCCGAGGCTGGGGCGATGCCTGGGCGAGACTTGAGTCCGCACAAGAGGCGTCCACGTGAACGAAAAAGAAATTAGGCGGAAGTCGGCCGGATACGGTCTCGCTGCGGTTCTGGCCACCGTTTTGGCCGCCAGCCAGATCACGACGGCTTCTGCGCAGACGATGGATGCATCGCTGGCGCGGGCCTATAATGGCAACCCGACGCTGAATTCGCAGCGCGCCTTGGTGCGCGCCACCAACGAGAACGTGCCCCAGGCACTGTCCGGCTACCGGCCGCGCATCACCGCCTCGGCGGATATCGGCGCGAGCCTGCTTGACGCCAATCAGCCCGGACAGGGCAACAGCACGTCCCGCCTGGCGCCGCGTGGCGCAGGCGTCCAGATCGACCAGAACATCTTCGACGGTGGCAAGACCCGCAGCTCTGTCAGCCAGGCGGAATCGCAGGTGCTGGGTGCGCGGGCGACGTTGCGCAATACCGAGCAGAACGTGCTGCTCGATGCCGCCACGTCCTACATGAACGTGCTGCGCGACACGGCGATTCTCAGTTTGAACCGCAACAACGTCGAGGTTCTCGAGGAGCAGCTGCGCCAGACGCGCGACCGATTTCAAGTCGGTGAAGTAACCCGGACCGACGTGGCGCAGGCAGAAGCCCGGCTGTCGCAGGCGCAATCCGCGGAGATTCTGGCGGAATCGAACCTCAAGACCAGCATCGCGCGCTTCCGCCAGAATGTCGGTGTCGAGCCAAAGCAGCTCGCGCCTGGACGTCCCATCGAGAACCTGCTGCCGAAGTCGCTGCCGGCCGCGCTTGACATCGCGTTGGTCGGGCATCCTGCGGTCATCGCGGCTCTGCACGGCGTCGATGCGGCGGAGTTGCAGGTGAAGGTCACGGAAGCGGACCTCTATCCGACCGTGGGTGTGCGCGGCTTGGTCGCGCAGCGCTATGACAGCCAGCTTTTTGGTGACAATCGCTTCTCGGCGAGCGCTGTGGCGACGCTGACAATCCCGATCTATGAGGGCGGCCAGGTCTACTCACGGACCCGGCAGGCCAAGGAGACGGCCGGCCAGCGCCGGATCGACGTCGACACGTCGCGCGACACCGTGCGTGCTGCGGTCGTCTCCGCCTGGGGCGCCCTTGATGCCGCCAAGGCGCAGATCATTGCGGCTCAGGCACAGGTTCAGGCGGCTGAGACCGCGCTTGCAGGCGTCCGCGAGGAGGCCAAGGTCGGTCAGCGTACCACGCTCGACGTGCTCAACGCGCAGCAGGAACTGGTGATTGCCCGGTCGACGCTGGTGACGGCGCAGCGAGATCGGGTCGTCGCATCCTATGCCGTGCTTTCGGCCGTCGGCCGGCTTTCGGCTGAGACGCTGAAGCTCAAGACCGCGGTCTACGACTCCCGCAAGCATTACGATCAGGTCAAGGGTCTGCTCTGGGGCACCCAGGTTCCTGACGGCCGCTGAGACAGCCTTGACGGTTAACGACGGGGGCTGCGGCCCCCGTTTCTGTTGTGGTCCGCCCGCTCTGTTGTGCAGCGGGCTTGCGCGCTGATCGATGGGAGACATTCCGGCAACAGACCGGATTTCTCCTGTGGGTGGGCCGGAACCTGCCTTGCTTGGCGCTCTTTGCGTGGAATACTCAACGTTGGGGCTGCGTTTGATTCGATCCGCGCGCCCGGTGTCGAGTGGTCGGACCCAGCATGAGCGCGCAACCCAAGCCCAACGAACCGTCGATGGAGGAGATTCTCGCCTCCATCCGCCGGATCATCGCGGATGACGAGGTCAAGCCCGCCGAGGCTAGCGCACCTGCGCCGACGCCAGAGCCGCCACCCGCGGCGCCCCAGTTGCAGCTCGTCGAGGAGATCGATGACGACGTGCTCGATCTCGGAGCCGAGGCGAGCCTGGTCGTATCACCGGCGATGGCTGAGCCCGAGCCTCCGGCCGTGGCCATTCAGCCCAGCCTGGATGTCGATTTCCTCGAAGCGGCCGAGCCCGAGTTCAAGCCGGAGCCGCAATCGGAGCCGCCGGCGCAGATGTTCGTGCCGCCAGCCTTCGTCCCGGCACAGTCCGCGCCGCCATCGCTCGATATGGCTGCTCTGATTTCGGAACAGGCCGGCTCCGCCGTGAACAATGCCTTCGGTGCGCTCGCCCACACAGTCCTGACCAACAACGCGCGTACGCTCGAGGATCTGGTCAAGGACATGCTGAAGCCGATGCTCAAGACCTGGCTCGACGACAATCTGCCGACCATGGTGGAACGTCTGGTGCGCGCCGAAATCGAACGCGTCGCCCGCGGTAACCGGCACTGAGGCATTTCCCGCTCACCAAGACGAGGTTGGTCGGCTAAGGTATCGGCCTGAAAGGTGGATTGCAGTCTCGATGCAACCACAGAAGGTCGGTTCATCCGCCCGGATACGAAATCCAGTCCGATGATCTAACGCCCGCGCAGCCGTCCGTGGACCCGTTGGGGCACTCGGATGTCGTCAAAGGCGCCGGCATCGTGCAATTGCTTGATGGCGAACCCGGCGAGGGTCAACGCGGCGGTTGGCCCGCCAAGTCGTGAGACCAGCATCGCCAGGCCGACCGCGACAGGGCGTGAAAAACGTCCCGAAGCCGCTTCGACGGCGAGCCATGCTCCGAGACTGTGAACGAGGAGCTTCATCCGGTCATCCTGCTGTGCTTGAGGGGCGGGGACAATCTGATCGATGAAGGCCTAACCGCTGAGACAGGTCGTGGTTCCGTATCTCCGTCGTTTGACGATTGCGCCGGGGCGTGCCTGATTCGGATCCGAAGGAGTGCGAAGCCGTCCTCGGGGGCAGACAGTTTCGCGAGCCCGACGCCACCTTCAGCGAGTCTCAACGCGAGGACCGACCATGAAGAAGCCGACGTCACGCATCGATCTGAAGTCCAACACCAAAACCTCAATGATCAGCCTGCTCAATGCCCGCCTGGCGGACGGCATCGATCTTGCGCTTGTCACCAAGCAGGCCCACTGGAATCTGAAGGGCCCGGGCTTCATCGCTATCCACGAGATGCTCGATGGCTTCCGCGCCGAGCTCGATACCCATGTCGATACAGTCGCAGAGCGCGTGGCACAGCTTGGCGGGATTGCGCTGGGCACAACGCAGACTGTCGCGTCGGGCACGACGCTGAAGCCCTATCCGACAGAGATCGTTGCGGTGAAGGATCACCTCGCCGAACTGATCGAGCGCTACGCCGAGACCGCCAAGACCGTCCGCACCGCGATCGACACCGCGGCTGAGGCTGGCGATGCGGACACGGCCGATATCCTGACCGGCTATTCTCGGGCGCTCGACAAGGCGCTCTGGTTCCTGGAGTCGAGCGCGGCCTGACATCCGCATTGTCGAAAGCGTTGACGGGACGCCCACGCATGGGCTCTTAAGACCAACGACCTTTTGGCCTGACCTTCGGCCGGGGCTTTCCCCGGCCATTTTGCGTTCGAGCGAAGCAATGATGGACAAGACATTCGAGCCCGCCACCGTCGAGGCGCGCATCAGCAAGGCCTGGGAAGAGGCCGAGGCCTTCCGGGCAGGGCGTGGCGCCGAGCCGGGCGCTGAGCCCTATTGCATCGTCATTCCGCCGCCGAACGTGACTGGCTCCCTGCATATGGGCCATGCGCTCAACAACACGCTGCAGGATGTGCTCTGCCGCTTCGAGCGCATGCGCGGCAAGGACGTGCTCTGGCAGCCGGGCACCGACCATGCCGGCATCGCGACCCAGATGGTGGTCGAGCGCAAGCTTGCCGCCGAGAACAAGACCAACCGCAGGACCATGGGCCGCGAGGCCTTCCTCGAGGAGGTCTGGCGCTGGAAGGCGGAGTCCGGCGGCACCATCGTCAACCAGCTGAAGCGGCTCGGCGCCTCCTGCGACTGGTCGCGCGAGCGCTTCACCATGGACGAGGGGCTGAGCGCGGCCGTGCTCAAGGTCTTCGTCTCCCTGCACAAGCAGGGGCTGATCTACCGCGCCAAGCGGCTGGTGAACTGGGATCCGAAATTCCAGACCGCCATTTCCGATCTTGAGGTCCTGCAGGTCGAGAAGACCGGCTCGTATAAATGGCAGCGCGGCGGCGAGGAGGAATTCGACTCCGCCAAGCTCGACAAGGCGCTGAACCGCGATCCGAGCGGGCATCTCTATTATTTCAACTACCCCCTCGAAGGCGTGGTCTACGACCTCGACGACGCTTCGACCTTCATCACGGTTGCGACGACCCGGCCGGAAACGATGCTGGGCGATACCGGCGTCGCGGTGCACCCCGAGAACGAGCGGCTGAAGGGCCTGATCGGCCGGAACGCGATCCTGCCGCTGGTTGCGCGCGTCATCCCGATTTTTGGCGACGACTATGCCGACCCGGAGAAGGGCACAGGCGCGGTCAAGATCACGCCGGCGCATGACTTCAACGATTTCGAGGTCGGCAAGCGCCACAAGCTTGCGGTCATCAACATCCTCGACGGCGAAGCGCGCATGCTTCTCGAAGCGAACGAGGACTTCCTGGCCGGCGCCAAGCCCGAGCAGGCGGTGCAGGCTCTGCACGGCCTCGACCGCTTCGCTGCCCGCCGTCTCGTCGTTGCACTGATGGCAGAGCGCGGCTTGCTGGTGAAGATCGAACCGCATGCGCATACCGTGCCGCATGGCGATCGCTCCGATGTCGTGATCGAACCCTGGCTGACCGATCAGTGGTATGTCGACGTCAAGCCGCTGGCGGAACGCGCGCTCAAGGCCGTGAAGGATGGGCGCACCAAGATCACGCCCGATAGCTGGACCAAGACCTATAACGACTGGCTCGAGAACATCGAGCCCTGGTGCGTCTCGCGTCAGTTGTGGTGGGGGCACCAGATTCCGGCCTGGTACGGACCGGATGGCGAGTGCTTCGTCGCCGAATCCGAGACCGCTGCACAGGCTCTGGCGGTCGGCCATTACGGCGGCCCGGTTGCGCTGACGCGCGACGAGGACGTGCTCGACACCTGGTTCTCGTCGGCGCTCTGGCCGTTCTCGACGCTGGGCTGGCCGGAGGATACGCCGGAGCTCAAGCGCTATTACCCAACGGCGACGCTCGTCACCGCCTTCGACATCATCTTCTTCTGGGTCGCCCGGATGATGATGATGGGCCTCAACTTCATGGACGAGGTGCCATTCAAGGACGTCTATATCCACGCCATCGTTCGCGACGAGAAGGGCGCGAAGATGTCGAAGTCGAAGGGCAACGTCATCGATCCGCTGACGCTCGTCGACAAGTATGGTGCCGACGCCCTGCGCTTCACGCTCGCTGCCATGGCGGCGCAGGGGCGCGACATCAAGCTCGCGACCTCGCGTGTCGAGGGTTATCGCAACTTCGCAACGAAGATCTGGAACGCCTCGCGCTTCGCCGAGATGAATGGCTGCCAGCGCGTCGAGGGTTTTGATCCCGCTCTGGTCACGCAGCAACTCAATCGCTGGATCCTCAGCGAGGCGGCCCGGGCCGCCGACGAGATCGCGGCCGGCATTGCCAGTTTCAAGTTCAACGAAGCGGCAGGCGCCGCCTATCGCTTCGTCTGGAACGAGTTCTGCGACTGGTATCTCGAGCTGGCGAAGCCCGTTCTGCAGGGCGACGGTGCAGCCGCAGCGGAGCGGGCTGAGACACAGGCGACCGTTGCCCATGTCATCGACCTGATCTGCCAGCTTCTCCACCCCTTCATGCCGTTCCTCACCGAGGAGCTCTGGGCCGTGAAGGCGGGAGAGGGGGCTCAGCGCAAGCTTGCCAAGGGTGATGCCGCGCTGGTCTGCCTGACGCGCTGGCCCGAGCTTGCCGGCCTCACGAACGAGGCGGCCGAGGCTGAGATCGGCTTCGTCGTCGATCTGATCTCCGATATCCGCTCGGTCCGCTCCGAGACCAATGTGCCGGCCGGCGCGCAAGCGCCTCTGGTACTGGTCAAGGCGAGTGCTGCGACCAAGGCGACGATCGAAGCCTGGGCTCCGATGATCGAACGGCTGGCGCGCGTCTCCGCGATCGGCTTCGCCGAGATCGCCCCGCCGCAATCCGCCCAGATCATCGTGCGTGGCGAAGTCGCGGCTCTGCCGCTCGCCGGCATCATCGACCTCGACGCGGAGCGGGCGCGCCTGACGAAGGAGCTCGCCAAGCTCGACCAGGACATTCTCGCGGTGGAGCGCAAGCTCGGCAATCCGGATTTCGTCGCTCGTGCGCCGGAAGAGGTCGTCGAGGAAAACCGCGAGCGCAAGGCGCAGGCCGAGGCACGGAAGGTCAAGATCGGCGAAGCGCTGGTGCGGCTGCAATAGCCCGGTAGCGCGTCACTCCCGCGTTATGCAAAGACTGGTAGGGTTCCAAACGCGCTTGCTGGAGCCCTGCCATGTTTCGCCGCAATGCCTTCGATCGGTTCCTTGTCGATGACTTCCTGACGGAAGCGGGTACGCCCTCGCGCCGGCGTTTTCTGCAGGGGCTTGCGGCCTCGGGCCTGTTGCTCACCGGCGGCGCTGTGCTCGACCAGCGGGTCTGGGCCAATCCGGTCTTCGCTGCCTATCCTTTCGGGCTCGGCATCGCCTCGGGCGATCCGTCTGCCGATGGCTTCGTGATCTGGACCAAGCTCGCGCCCCTGCCGCTTGCGCGCAATGGCGGCATGCCCATGAAGGCTGTCGAGGTCACCTACGAGATCGGTGCCGAGGCGAATATGCGCCAGATCGTGCAACGCGGCTCGGCCCTGGCCCGGCCCGAGCTTGGCCACGCCGTCCATGTCGAGGTCTCCGGGCTGGAACCGAACCGCGACTATTTCTACCGCTTCACGTGCGGCGGCGAGCGCACCATCACGGGCCGTGCCCGTACCTTCCCGTCGGCGAATGTGTCGGTTGAGCGGGTCCATTTCGGTGTGCTCGGCTGCCAGCGCTACGAGGACGGCCATTTCACCGCCTTTCGCCATGTTGCGGATGAGCACTTCGATTTCATCTACCATTACGGCGACTACATCTACGAGTACCGCATGGTGCGGCCGAACGAGCGGCCCTTGGCTGTCGCGCGCGTCATGCCCGGAGATCCCGACGAGATCTATTCGCTCGCCGACTACCGGCATCGTTATGCGATCTACAAATCCGATCCCGACCTGCAACTGGCCCATGCCTCGACATCGTGGCTGGTCTCGTTCGACGATCATGAGGTCGACAACAATTTTGCAGGCCTGGTCTCCGAGCAGAATGTTCCCCCGGAGATCTTCGCGCTGCGCCGCGCTGCCGGATTCCAGGCCTGGTATGAGCATATGCCGTTGCGCCGGGCGTCGATCCCGAGCGGTCCTTCGATCCAGGCCTATCGGCGCTTCCTCTATGGCGATCTGGCCCAGATCGATGTGCTCGACACCCGCCAGTTCCGCTCGGACCAGCCTTGCGGAGATGGCTCGCACGCAGCCTGCGCTGACGCGCTGAAGCCTGAAAACACGATGCTTGGCGAAAAGCAGGAGGCCTGGCTTGCCGAGGGCCTGCGCAGTTCGAGAGCGCGATGGAACGTGCTGGCTCAGCAGGTCATGGTGATGCGCCACGACCGCGATCCCGACCCCAGGAAGGTCGGCTACAGCATGGATAAATGGGACGGTGCAGTGGCGGCACGCCAGCGTCTGTTCGACACGCTGGAGAGCGCTGGCACGGCCAACGCAGTCGTGCTCACCGGAGACATCCACCAGAACTGGGCGGGCGAGCTCAAGGCCAATTTCGCCGATCCCAAGTCCAGGACGCTTGGCGTCGAGTTCGTCGCCACCTCGATCACCTCGGGCGGCGACGGAGCCGACACGACAAAGGCGGGACAGGTCGCCCTGCAAAAGAACCCGCATATCGGGTTCTTCAACAATCAGCGCGGCTACATGCGCCATACCCTTTCACAAGGCGGCTGGCAGGCCGATTACCGCGTGCTGGACCGGGTTACCACTGCCGGAGCCGCGATCTCGACCCGTGCCAGCTTCGTCGTCGAGGCCGGAAAACCGGGGATGTCGCCGAAATGAACCGCTGTCTGCGCTGCCCGTATCAGGACATGAATCGGTCGCCAAATTGACCTTGAACTAAGAGACCTCTGGCAAATTCCCGGGGACACGATTAGATGCGCGCGGGGTGCAAGTCTGCCATGCGCCGTTCGATCCACTGCACGAGACACTGAACCGACGCATGCTCAAGCGAGCTTATGATTGGTGCGTTTCCTACGCATCCCACCCCGCCGCGCCGTGGCTGCTCTTCGCCCTGACTTTTGTCGAGAGCTCGGTCAGCCCGTTGCCTCCGATTCCGCTGCTGCTGCCGATGTGCATCGCGCGGCCGGACCGGGCCTGGTTCTACGCCGGGATCTGCTCGCTCGGCGCCGTCACGGGGGGCTATCTCGGCTATGCGATCGGCGCCTTCCTGTATGAATCCGTCGGCGTCTGGCTGATCAGCATCTACGGGCTTCAGGACAAGGCCGCCCATCTGATCTCGAGTTCGCAGGATTTCTGGTTCTGGGTGCTCGTCACCAAGGGGCTGACGCCGATCCCGTTCAAGATCGTCACGATCATGTCGGGCTTCCTGCATTTCGACATCTGGAAGTTCACCATCGGCATGGTGATCTCACGCGTCACCTTCTTCGCCATGATCGCGCTCGCGCTACGCTTCTACGGCGACAACATCCGCATCTTCATCGAGAGGCACCTGCCGCTCAGCGTGACGCTTCTGCTCGTGGTGGTCGTTGGCGGGTTCTTCGTCCTGCCCATGGTTCTCTGAGCTGCGGTTCCTCAAATTGTGACATCGTGGCAACACCGCTGAGGCATCGCATGCGCGCTGTCCTGAGCTGGATCAGATGCCGCGATGCCGCCACAAAGCGCCCCCAGCAAAGAGGGACGTTAAGTCACTGAGATTTAGATGATTTAAAGTCGGGTTTGTCCGGTTGGAAGATTATGTCCTTCCCGAGCCTGCAAAGAGACTGAACGTTGCGCCTGGCGCGGGCTGCGTGGCACATCTGCCGCGCACTGCAAGCGCAGGGTGGAGCGAGGACAGGTAGAATGGACGCGCGCGTTTTCGATAAGTCGAAGCTACCCAGCCGGCATGTCAGCGTCGGGCCGGCGCGCGCTCCGCATCGTTCCTACTACTATGCGATGGGGATGACCTCGAAGCAGATCGCGCAGCCCTTCGTCGGCGTTGCGTCCTGCTGGAACGAGGCGGCTCCCTGCAATATTTCGCTGATGCGCCAGGCCCAGGCCGTCAAGAAGGGCGTTGCTTCGGCCGCGGGCACGCCGCGCGAGTTCTGCACCATCACGGTGACCGACGGCATCGCCATGGGCCACCAGGGCATGAAGTCGTCGCTGGCCTCGCGCGAATGCATCGCCGACTCGGTCGAGCTCACCATGCGTGGCCATTGCTATGACGCGCTGGTCGGCCTTGCCGGTTGCGACAAGTCGCTTCCGGGCATGATGATGGCGATGGTTCGCCTCAACGTGCCGTCGATCTTCATCTATGGCGGCTCGATCCTGCCGGGCACCTTCAAGGGCAAGCCGGTCACCGTCCAGGACGTGTTCGAGGCCGTCGGCAAACACTCCGTCGGCGCCATGTCGGACGAGGACCTGAAGGAACTGGAGGAGGCAGCCTGCCCGTCCTCGGGCTCCTGCGGCGCCCAGTTCACCGCCAACACCATGGCGACGGTTGCCGAGGCTATCGGCCTTGCGCTGCCCTATTCCTGTGGCGCGCCTGCGCCCTACGATGTGCGCGACACCTTCTGCTACACCGCCGGCGAGATGGTGATGGAGCTGATCGCCAGGAACATCCGCCCGCGCGACATCGTCACCCGCAAGGCGTTGGAGAATGCGGCCATGGTCGTGGCGGCCTCGGGCGGCTCGACCAATGGTGCGCTGCACCTGCCGGCGATCGCACATGAATGCGGCATCGATTTCGATCTCTTCGCCGTCGCCGAGATCTTCAAGAAGACCCCCTACATCGCCGACCTGAAGCCAGGTGGGAAATATGTCGCCAAGGACATGTTCGAAGTCKGCGGCATTCCGCTGTTGATGAAGACCCTGCTCGACCATGGCTACCTGCATGGCGACTGCATGACCGTGACCGGCCGCACGATTGCCGAAAACCTCGCTTCGGTGAAGTGGAACGATGAGCAGGACGTAATCCGCCCCGCCAACAAGCCGTTGTCCGACAATGGCGGTGTCGTCGGTTTGCAGGGCAATCTCGCCCCTGAGGGCGCGATCGTGAAGATCGCGGGCATGCCGGCCGAGAGCCTGGTCTTCACCGGGCCGGCCCGCTGCTTCGACTGCGAGGAGGACGCCTTCAGGGCCGTCACCAATCGCGAGTACAAGGTCGGCGACGTGCTGGTCATCCGCTACGAGGGCCCCAAGGGCGGCCCCGGCATGCGCGAGATGCTGTCGACGACCGCGGCCCTCTACGGCCAGGGCATGGGCGACAAGGTCGCGCTGATCACGGACGGGCGATTCTCCGGCGCGACCCGCGGTTTCTGCGTCGGCCATGTCGGCCCCGAAGCCGCCGTTGGCGGGCCGATCGGCCTCATCCGCGATGGTGACATTATCGAGCTCGATGCCATCACAGGAAAGCTCGCGTGCCGCCTTTCTGATGCCGAACTTGAGGAGCGTCGTAAGGCCTGGAAACCGCGCAGGACCGACTACAATTCGGGCGCGCTGTGGAAATACGCGCAAACGGTCGGCTCCGCCAAGGGCGGGGCCGTGACCCACCCAGGAGGGGCGGCAGAAACCCATTGCTATGCGGATATCTGAGACCATCATAGCTGGAACATTACTGATCCTGGGCTGCCAGTCGGCAGCCTGGTCGCAGGATGTCATGGGCCGGGCACCGATCCCGCCGCGCTCGATTCCGGGCGCTCCGCTGCCGGAGCCCGAGGGGCCGCCTCCCGCGGGCCTGCAGGCCCTCCCCAATGGCCGCGTGCTGGCGCCTGCGCCGAACGCTCCCGCCGCGCATGCCGCGCTGCCGTTGGCGCCCTTCGCCAGCGCGCGCGATGCGCTGAAGGCCTGGATGCGCGATTCGACGGCTGGTGATCAGGCCGGCGCCGTGCGCGCGCTCGAATATGCCGCGGCTCACGGCCACCTCACTGCCCAGTACAAGCTCGGCCGGATGTATGCCGGTGGCGAAGGCGTTCCCAGCAATGATCTGAAGGCCTTCGAGTACTTCTCGAAGATTGCGGACGAGAATGCCGATGCGATTCCCGGCACGGCCGACGGGCGTATCGTTGGCAGCGCCTTCGTAGCGCTCGGCAGCTATTTCACGGACGGCATCAAGGGCTCCTATGTGAAGCCCAATATCGACCGGGCCTTCGATATGTTCCACTATGCCGCATCCTATTTCGGCGATCCCGACGGGCAGTACAATCTTGCCCGGCTCTACATGAACGGGCAGGGCACCGGCCGCGACCAGCGGCAGGCAGCGCGCTGGATGAAGCTTGCAGCCGAGAAGGGGCATGTGCCGGCGCGTGCCGTTTTTGGCGACATGCTGGTTCGTGGCAGCGATGGCGTTCCGCGTCAGGTCTCACAAGGGCTGATGTGGCTGGCTCTGGCACGCGATGCTGCCGATCCGGCGCGTGAAGCCTGGATCTTCGAGCGCTATGACGCGGCCTTCGCTGCGGCTTCCGTGAGTGACCGCAACGCGGCGCTATCGCTGGTTGAGCGCCAGCAGGTTGCAGGCCGCTCCAGCGAACGCTGAAAGCCGTACACCGACGTCTCTGGCCGCCCCACGCGGCGGCGTAACGCATGGCGGGCAAGTACGCCCTGCCGTGCCCACCGCATCGCTCTCTCCTTCAGCCCTGCATACATCCTCGCCTTGTCGTTGCGTGGGAAAACCGTTGCTCGCGCCCCGGCTCCGGATGTCGCCAGTCGGAGCTGCCGCGAACCGCGCCGGTTTTCTGGCGCGCGCCGTCTGCTCTTCGGCGGCCGCACAATTCCGGAAGCGGGCCGCGCCGGGCGAAACGGGCGCACACCGAGATGTGATGGCGCCGGCTTGTCCGAGGCCTGAACACGGATCAATGTTCATCGTATGTTCATGCGGTAAGGCGGAGATTCACCGCAAGGCGAGGCTCACTTGATGGGAGATTCGTCATGACCTCAATGCTCAGCATCACCAAGACGACTGCCGCTGCTTTCGCCGCGGTCATGGCAGTCGGTGTCATCGCATGGTCGGCGCCAGCCGAGGCGCGGTTCGGCGGCGGCGGCGGCTTCCAGGGTGGCGGAGGCTTCCATGGCGGTGGCGGAGGCTTCCACATGGCCTTCCACGGCGGCGGCGGCCGAATGGCTGGCTTCGGAGGGGGCGGTTTCGCCCATCCCGGTTTTGCCCGCCCAGTCTTTGCCGGTCGGTCGGTTTTCTTCCACCAACAGCGGTTCAACCATAACCGGTTCTTCGTCGGCCCGGCCTTCGCATTCGGCGTCGGGGCGCCCTATTACTACAACACCTATTACAATGACGGCTGCTACTATGCGTGGCAGCAGCACTACGACCAGTGGGGTTACGCCGTCGCTCGCCGCGTATTGGTCTGCTACTGACAAGCCGTTCCATGCGACGCGGACGACGCTTGGTCCGGGCAATAGCCGCGCAAGGACGCGCTGATCACGCTGCCTTCAACTCCACGATGACCGGCACATGATCCGACGGCTTGTCCCAGCCGCGGACATGTTTGGCGATCGAGACAGCGGCAAGCCTGTCTGCAGCGTGCGGCGAAAGCAGCAGATGGTCGATCCGGATGCCGTTGTTCCGCTGCCAGGCGCCAGCCTGATAATCCCAGAAGGTGTAAAGCCCGCCGGAATCCGTGGTCGAGCGGAGCGCTTCGGTGAAACCGAGATTAACGAGCCCGCGGAAGGCGGCCCGGGTCTGCGGGAGGAACAGCGCGTCATCGACCCAGGCCGCGGGGTCGCGTGCATCGCGTGGCTCGGGGATGACGTTGTAATCGCCGGCCAGGACCAGCGGCTCTTCCTGGGCAAGCAGCATTTGCGCATGGGCGGTCAGGCGGCGCATCCAGCCAAGCTTATAGGGATATTTCTCGGTATTGGGCGGATTGCCGTTCGGCAGGTAGATCGAGGCGATACGGACTACGCCACCGGCATAGGGCAGCACGCCCTCGAGATAGCGAGCCTGCTCGTCGGCATCGTCTCCCGGCAAGCCGCGGCGGACATCCTCGAGCCTGGCGCGGCTGAGAATCGCGACGCCGTTGAAGGTCTTCTGGCCATGGGTCTCGACCTGCCAGCCGGCCTCCTCGATTTCGCGCCGCGGGAAATCCCCGTCGACGCATTTCAGCTCCTGCAGGCATAGGGCGTCGGGCTCGGATTCCCTGAGGAAATCGAGCAGATGGCCAAGCCGCTGGCGGACCGAATTGACGTTCCAGGTGGCAATGCGCAACGGGCTGGCTCCGAGTCAGGTCGAGGGCTGAATAAGCGTCAGAGATCGGCCGCTGACAACCCTGCAGTGGTGCCGGTCATGCCAAATGGCGTCAGTATCCGTGCCCAAACAGCACATCTCCCCATCAAAAACCTCCCCATGTCGCCATGGAGAGGCTCGATGTCGTGGCGCTGAATGCGCGTCAGCGCTCAGGGACAGGCGCGCACCACGCCGCCCGCGCCGATATAGGTTCCGGTCTCGGGGTCGTAGCTGCGGAACCGGCGCGCGCAATAGGCGACTGCATCGGCATCCGGGGAGGCATAAACCGGGCCACCATAGACGGGGCCGCCGTAGACAGGGGCCGGAGCGGCGTAGACCGGACCAGGCGCAAGCAATGCGCCAGCTGCCAGTGCGCCGATGGCGCCCGCTGCAATGCCGGCACCGACGGCCGCACCGCGTCCGCCGCGATAATAGCCGCCGCGGTAGCCGTAGCCGGGGCCGTAATATCTCCGGTACTGCACGCTCTGAATCAGATCCTTGCCCGATTCGGCGACAGCCGCTGCTGAGCCAGTCGTCGCGCTCAACGGCGCGGCGCTCGCCGGGGCGGTCAGAACGACGCCTCCTAGCAGCGCGGTGGCGATGGCGAGGGTCTTGATCATGACGAAACTTTCTCCTTTCCTCTCGAACGTGAGAGGAACGCCAGTGTTCCTCCAATCCATGGCAATTTTATAGTGCAAGGCGACGGCGTGAAAGCCCCGACCGTCAAGATCCGTGAAATTTCATCCTTACGGCGCTTCGTCATCGCATTTCAGCATTTCGATGCAAAGTTCGRCTCAGGATTGGCGCTTGTCTCGCAGGCGCTTCCGCACCATCTAGCGACGGCATGATGTTGCTTCGCAACACGATCCCTTCCCGCATCCGGAACCACTCTATGCTGCACCAGAACCCGACGCTGCCCCCTGCCGAGGCGATGAAGCCGTTGCCGATGATCATTTTCGGCTCGCGCTGGCTGCAGGTGCCGCTCTATCTCGGCCTCATCGTCGCGCAATGCGTCTATGTCTTCCTGTTCCTGAAGGAACTGGTCCACCTCGTTACACATGCGACGCAGTTCGGCGAGCAGCAGATCATGCTGGTCGTCCTCGGGCTGATCGATGTGGTGATGATCTCCAACCTGCTGATCATGGTCATCGTGGGCGGCTACGAGACATTCGTTTCGCGCCTGAAGCTCCATGGTCACCCCGATCAGCCGGAATGGCTGAGCCATGTCAATGCGAGCGTCCTGAAGATCAAGCTCGCTATGGCGATCATCGGCATCTCGTCTATCCACCTGCTCAGGACCTTCATCGAGGCCGGCAATATCGGCAATACGGGGCGGGTGACGAATTACACCGAGACCGGGGTCATCCTGCAGACGGTGATCCACGTCGTCTTCATCTTCTCGGCCATGGGGATCGCCTGGGTCGACAAGATCACTCTGCCGGCCGGCAAGGGCCACTGAGCCGCGGGTCAGGCCCTGAGACCGCGCGGCATCCCCTTGGTGCTGCGCGGCTGCGCCTGGCCTGGCGCAGTCTCGACGCCGATCGTCGGCAATGCCAGCGTGCGTTGGCCGCGAAAATCGACATGGCAGACGAGGAGCCCACGCTCCTCGATATAACCCAGAACGCGGCGGGCGCGGCCCGGCGAATGGCTGCCATAGACCTCGGCGAGTTCGGCGTCGGTCGGGGCGGGAGCGCCCTCGATCGCGGTGCGGGCAATGTAGAGAAACAGGCTCTGGAGGTCGTCCGGCAGGGTGGCTGCGGCGTCGAGCGAGACCTGCCAGGCATGGGACGCCGTGATGTCCTCACTCGCGCCTGCGCGGGCTACGGCAAGCCGCCGGCGGAAGTCATCGAGGCTGAGYGAGGATTGACCGACGCGGCGCATGCGGCAGCGCACCGTAAAGTCCTGATAGACCACGGCGACCTGGCGGCTCCGCGTTTCCGGGTCCTCCATCAGATCGCGCAGGATCTCGGTCATGATCGCCTCGCGCTCTTCCGGTTCCATCGGAATCTCGGGCTCCGGCTCGACGGCGGGGGCAGGGCGATAGCTCTCGATCTGGCGGAGCACTTCATTGGCTGCCGGGCGCGGCCGCGGCGTGGGACGCGGGACCCAGGAGGTGACGGGAGGTTCGTTCTCGCCCGCTTCGAAAATGAGCTTGCTCGCATCCTCCGGGGCCTGTTCGGGCAGGGGCATCAGGCCGGGCGCACTGCCGCGATCGACCGAGGACACGGCGCCGATCCTGAGCGGCAAGGGGCGTTTCGACAGCGCCGGGCCCAATGCGACGAACTGGCCACGCTCGAGGTCGCGGAACATCTCGGCCTGGCGCCGGTCCATGCCGAGCAAGTCGGAGGCGCGCTGCATGTCGATATCGAGGAAGGTGCGGCCCATCAGGAAGTTCGAGGCCTCGGCCGCGACGTTCTTGGCAAGCTTGGCGAGACGCTGAGTCGCGATCACCCCGGCGAGGCCGCGCTTGCGGCCGCGGCACATCAGATTGGTCATGGCGCCGAGGGAGAGGCGACGCGCTTCGTCCGACGCTTCGCCGGCCATGACGGGCGCGAAGAGCTGCGCCTCGTCGACGACGACCAGGATCGGGAACCACATGCTGCGATCGACGTCGAACAGCCCGCCGAGAAAGGCGGCCGTCGCGCGCAACTGCTCGTCGGCGTCGAGATTCTCGAGGTTGAGCACGATCGAGACACGATGCTGGCGGACGCGGATGGCGATACGCTGCAATTCGGCCTCGCCGCAGGCGGCGTCGACCACGACATGGCCGAACTGACCGGCCAGCGAGACGAAATCGCCCTCCGGATCAATCACGGCTTGCTGGACCAGCGGTGCGCTTTGCTCCAGCAGCCGGCGCAGCAGATGCGACTTTCCTGAGCCGGAATTGCCTTGGACCAGCAGGCGCGTCGCCAGCAATTCGGCGAGATCAAGCAGCGCGGGTTGTCCACCCTGGGTCAAGCCCATGTCGATGCCCGTCGTCATGCTCTGGTCTTGCTGCTCCGTCTGCCGCCCTGTTCCCGGACCGGCGCTTCTAACACACTGCAACTGGCCGATGGCCGGATACGGCCGGCCTTCCACAACTATCGGCCCCGGCAGATCAGCGCAGGCAGCGCCGCGCGCGTTCTTCACGCTGAATGTCGGCGATCATGCGGCGCTGGGTGTTCGACAGCGGCAGCTCCTCGGCATTGTCGTATTGGCAGCCGGCATTACCAAAGGCCGCGATACCGCGCTGGGTGCGGAAGCAGTAGCCCTGCGCCTTGTAGATCTCGTTGCGGGCATACCAGAGCTCATCGCAGGTTTGCTGCGCGAGAGCCGGCGCAGGCATTCCTGTCAAAGTCAGGAATGCCATGATCATCAATGTCTTGTGCGGCATGGTTCACTTCTTGAATCGAGTCGGCTCGATGCAAGATTGGGCCGCCGGACGAGCCCGGGCAAGCGGGGCTATTTCAACTCGCTCTTGCGCAGCATGGCGGCGCTCATGCTGACTCCGAAATGTTCGCTCATTTCGCCCGCACTCATATGGCGGATCGCTTCGATATTCGGGATCAGCAGGGCGGCGGCATAGCGCCGGGCCTGATACTCCATCGCCCGGACCTTGGCCGAGAGGCGCTCGGCCTGCGAGCCGGCAGGGGCGCGATGCAGGATGCCTTCATGGCCGAGCAGGGCATGTCCGACCTCATGGGCGATGGTCATCAGCGCCCGGCTTTCGCCGCGCAGGGCCGCGAGAAACACGGGTTCCGGGATCCGAAGGCGCTTGGTCTCAGAATCCCATTGCGCCTCGGCGTCGGCGAGTTGGCCGTCCGGTACACGTTCATAGGCAAAATTCGGGTAGCGGGCCTTCAGCCGCGCCATCAGGATCATGAAATCAATGCCCTGTTCGTCGCGGAAGCCGAGTTCGCGGCGATGGCTCAAGGCGCGGGCATCGATCTGGGCATCGGTCAGGAATGCGGGCTTCATGACAGCCTCCCGTGACGGAGCGGGAGCAGCCTAGCGCGCTCTTTGCCAATGCTCAATCCAGGATCATCAGGCTTGCGCAGCTAGCGCGGGGCCATCTCGAGGCAGGTCAGGACCTGGACATAGCTGGGCGGGCCGCCGAGTTGCGCGCTCTCGACGCAGGTGTTGCGGCTCTGCGCTGGATAGGCCGACCAGCGTTGTACCAACGTCGCGCGCGCCTGGTTCTCGTCGTCCTGGCAGGCCTGGGCGGTACGACCGACCCCCATGCTGGAACGGCCGACGTCGCGGCACGTGTTGACGACATCGAAGCGTGGCGGCCCATCGGAAACGGGAACGAAGAGACCGGTTGATAGTGAAAGTGAGAGAAGGGCTGCGCTGATCATGGCGGAACCTCCGCAGGAGTGCCCGCGCGTTCTACGCGTTCAAACCGGGCCTGATCCAGCATAGCGCGTCGCCTGCACAGCCGCTAGCCAAGCGTAAACCGGTCTCTGCCCTTCGCCTTGCTTACGTAAAGCAGACCGTCCGCCCGCCTGTAGATTTGCTCCAGTGTTTCAAGGCCGTCGAAGAGGGCCGCGCCGACGCTGGCGGTCAGGTGAGGGGCAGTGTCCGAGGCGTCATGGGGAATGTCGAGCGAGGAGACCGCGCGGACGAGATTATCAAGCATGGCGCATGCCGTATCAGGCCTGACCCCATAGAGGATCAGGCCAAATTCCTCGCCTCCCAGGCGCCCAACCATGTCCATCGGCCGCCGCAATCTCGCTTCGAGCGCGCGGGCCAGGCTGCGCAGAGCCAGGTCGCCGGCCTGGTGTCCGTAGCGGTCATTGTACTTCTTGAAGTGATCGACATCGAGAATGGCGAAGACGAGACCGGCGCGCTCGCGCCTGGCCTGGCGCAAGGCCGTTGCGGCGTGCTCCTCGAAGAAGCGCCGATTGCCGATACCGGTCAGTGGGTCGGACATGGCGCGGTTGTGCAGCATCCGACGCAGCAGGAAGTGATCGCGCTGGGTGTATTCGCGCAGATAGGCGCCGACCGCGCCGACGAAGACGGCAAAGAACATCAGGATCGAGATCCGGATATGCTCATGGATATGGCCGGGATCGAGCATGACGAACCCGAGCAGAGCATTCAGGACAGCGATCAGCATCGCTGCCGCGACGCTTTGATGGAAGGTCAGGCCGACCGGCAGGAACACCGCCATGATGATGACGAAGCCGGCCAGATCCGCCTGGGCGAGGCCGCGCAGCTTGAAGACATTGGCGCTGACTGCACTCGTCGTTCCAATCAGCACGAGAACGAGGAAGCTCAGCCGGTTATAGGCACGGGGCAGACGCTTGCCGACGAGGACCGAGATCAGGGAAAGCAGGACGGCGAGCGTGATCCAGCGCAGAGCGGCTGCGGCCAGGGCGTCGTAGCGCTGCGCCCGATATTCCGTCAGCGGGTCGATCCGTGCGATGTCGAGCGCGATGAAGACGAGCCAGATTCCGAGCGCGGTGAGCGCGCAGACCAGCGTGCTCATCCGCTGCTCGATGCGCATATAGCGGCGGTATTCGTCTTCCAGCCCCGAGACGAAGCGCAGGCGCTTGAAGCCTCGCGCGCGCTGCCCTGCATAGGAACTGTCGCGCGCAGGCGCCGGGGGCGCGTTTTCCGCGGCGTCTATGACCTGTTCCAAAGCACTCACCGCACAAGCCTGCGAGCGGAGTGCCTAACACTCCGTTGGGGAGAGGGGCACTGCGTCGCAATCGCTGCGGGTGTGCGCGGGGACGGTTTCGGAAGCCTTGCGCCGGTGATGAGAATGCGAGGGAAGGCGCGCGGCCCGCGCCCTAACGCCATTCCTAGCCATGCTCGCTGGCCAGGATGGCCTCGACGATCTCCTGAACGTTCAGGGCCTCAGGCAGCGTCGCGAGATGATGCGGCCCGCCCTGCGTGAGGCGGATGACACCCTGGAGCTGGCGCCTGAGTGCGACGGGGCGTGCATCCGCCTGTGACAATGCGTCGGCAGCGCGTTCCCAGCTGCCATCGGGCAGACGGCGTTCGGCGATCGACCAGTCGCAAAGCCGGACCGCGCCCCTATCACCTTCCAGCATCCAGATATTGTGGTCATCCTTCCCAGTGCTCCCGACACTGCCCTTGAGCGCGACGGGGATGTCCCCGGCCAGCAACCTGGCCTCAATCCGGCGCTCCGATTTGCCCGCCTCCGGGAAGGCCACGCTCGCCGTGAGCCCATGCAGGGGGCCAACCAGCCTGCGGCTCAGGAAGAGGAAATGCGACACGACCTCGCGGGTGAAACCGCCCTGCGGGGTTCTGTCCAGCCAGGCCGCGGCGTCGGCCTGCCAGGGGCGCGGCCAGGTCGCGAAGGCGACTTCGATCGAGACGCGGGACAGAGTGCCGACCGCACCCTGTGCGATCCACTCCATCAATGTCGCTACGGCGAGCGAGGACGCGAAGGGGAAATTGACCGCGCCTCTGTCGCCGGCTTCCGCAACAAAGGCGCGCGCATCGGCGACATCGACCGCCAGCGGTTTCTCGCAAAAGACACTCTTGCCGGCGCTGATGGCGGCGCGCGCGTGGGTGAGGTGGGAGGCTGGAGGCGAGGCAATATAGACGCAGTCGCTGGCGGCGACGACCGCTGCGGCGTCAGTCAGCCGCGGAACCTGCGGGAAGGTTGCGGCCATGCGCTCCATTGCCGAAGGCGCCGGATCCCAGACGCCGCTGACCTTCACCAGTTCCTGGGACTGGTCGAGAATGGCGTGCAGCAGCCGCTCACCCATGATGCCTGCGCCAATGATCCCGATCGAGAGAGTGCCGTTCTGCATCGCCTAAAAATCCCTGCTCTGAGCCGAGGAGCGCGATAGCAGGATTCCGTCAGCGCCACGAGCGCGCGAGCGGCCGTAATCACGCGTCGCTACCATGTGGCGCGCAGCCCGGCGGTGAATACATGGGTGGTGGCGTCGGCATTGAGCCGGACATCATAGTCGGCGAACAGTGTGGCGTAGCGGCCAGCGCGTGCCGACAGGCCCAGGCCGAGGATGGCGCTGTCGCGCGCCACTCTCGCGCCCTGGACCGGGAAGGAGGCCGCAGGCGCCCCAATGAAGGCGGTATCGAGCACCATCGCATCGTCGAGGAACTCGTGCTGCCAGCGGCCACGAAGCTCGACAGCGACGCGGCTGGAGGCGAGATCGAACTCCTTCGCCAGGCGCAGGCCCAGGCTGCCGAGGAGGCTTTCCGCGGATTGCTTGCCGGCCGTCAGGCCAATGCTGCCAGCGCCGGTCTCGCTGAATCCGTCCTGCTGCAGATAGCTGTAACGCAGTGCCGCCAGCGGCTCGAGCTTAGACCAACCGAGATCAAGGGCGTAGCCGGCTTCGAGGGCGCCGGTGAAGCGATCGCCACCGTATTCGGCCCTTGCCTGGCGAGAGAGCCCACCGAAGCTGATGCTGCGCTCAGATTCGAAATCGAGGCGGGCATAACCGAAGGTACCATCAAGGCGCAGCGGGCCGCGTGTGTAGCCGCCATAGAGCGCGCCTTCATAGGCCTTGATGCCGCCCTTGCCGGAGAAGTTGCGGAATTCGGCGTCAGTGCTGGAGTAGCCAGCGCTGAGYCCGACCAGAATTTCCGGAGTGATCTGCCGGTCAAAACCGGCGATCATCCCGCCGCCGCGATACTCGGCCCCGCCGGCATTGGCATTGCCACCAAGCGTCCCGATGATGCCATAACCCCGCGCCCAGACATTGTTCTGGGCCGCTGCCGGTCCGGACGGCAGGCGCCTCAGCAGCGCTGCGGCGGGACTCGCCGCGGCGCTCGATGCATAAGCCATTGCGGCGCCGGTTGCGGTGGGTTCGGCCTGGCCGGAGCGCAGATCGCTGAGCCGTTGCGAGATCATGGCACTGAAGGGGGCAGAGCCGCCGAGGGCGAGAGTACCAAGGCTGGCATGCGCCTCGCCGGAGAGGCCGGCAAGGGCCTGTCGCGCGCCATCCCGCGTGCCGGCGGCCTGCAGCAACCCCGCTACGTCGCGTAGATCCTGATCCGCACCGGCAACGCCGCGTTCGAGCGCGGCGCCGGCGGCGCATTGGTTGGCCGAGGCGCAGACGCCTGGCGTATCGAAGGGCAAGGTGCGGATATCGAGATGCGCCGTGTTCGGCTGGTAACGCAGGCTCGCCTGGATGAAGGGCGCCGAACCATCGCCCGGCGGCCCCTCGATGCCGTCGAAGCGGCCGATGAGGCCCTGTCCGGCGCTGAGCACCGGCATGGTCTGGAAGCGMGRCAAGAGTTGCGCCCGGCCTCCCATGGCGACGAGGCCGGAAAGGCTGGCGGTGCCGGTGACGGCAAGGTGGTTCCGCCCACCGATTGGGCCGACCTGCTGAACCAGAATGCCACCGGCCTGCTGCACGTAATTGCCGCTGATGGTCAGCGTGCCAGCGCCGCGGCTATCGCCGGCCCAGAGGGTGCCGGCATTGGTGACTGAGCCCGTGATCAGGCCGGAACCAGTGAGCGTGCCGGCCGCACCGATACTGGTCGGCGAGGCGATGCTGCCCATGATCGAGAGAAAGCCGCCGTCGACGCGTGTCGCACCGGCATAGGAGCTGTGGCCCGTGAGCATGAGTTCGCCCGCGCCGCGTTTGACGAGACCGCCGGTCCCGACGATGTCGTTTCCGAAGACGGCGAGGCCGCCGGGCTGCTCGACGACGAAATCGCCCCAATCGAAACGGCCAGGTCCGAGCACTGCCTTGCCGACATCGAGCAGGCCGTAGCCGAATATGTCGTCGACGCCGGGAGCGCCGATGTCCCGGGCGGTGCCGAGCAGGGTCTGGCGCACCTGATCGGCGCTGAAGAACGGGAACATCTGCCAGACCAGGGCCGCTGCACCTGAGACATGGGGAGCTGCAAACGACGTGCCGTTGACCTTGGTGTATCCGCCGTTCTTGTCGGCGACGACGATGGGATCGTCTGGAAATTCGCCCCACCAGTCCCCGCCGCCGGGAGCCGTCAGGCACCAGTTCTTGGCCACGCCGCAGCGGTTCGTGTACAACGGCTCGTAGCCTGGTCCGTAGGCCACCACGGCCAGCCAGCCGCGCTCCAGTTCCGGGAAATGATAGGGCAGGCCGGCTTCGATGCTCGGCTGGGTCCGCTCGTCATTCCCTGTACCCCAGACCAACAGGGCGCCAGATGCCACTGCACGACGATAGGCCGGCAGCTCCTGCCATCGAGCAAGCTCGCTCTGCGTCACCGACGTGACAGGATCGAAGCTGCCCCAGCTGTTGTTGATGACGCGCACCCCCCGGGCAACGAGCCCATCGTAGGCTGCAACGAAGCCTGAAGACGGCGCCGGAATTCCATCCTGATCAAAGACGCGCGCGCTGAGGATCGTAGCGCCTGGCGCCACGCCATGCATGCCGATGCCGTCGCGATTGGCAGCGATTACTGAGGCGACGCCCGTGCCGTGCCCTCCGGGGTCGGTCACAAGAGCGGTGTTCGCGATATAGTCGTAGCCACCCCCAAAGCGGCCTGCGAATTCGGAATGCCCGGTGAACACTCCGCTGTCCACAACGCCAACCAGGATGCCCGTGCCGTCGACGCCTCGCGCATAAGCGTTTGCGGCATTGATATAATCGAGTCCCCATTGAGCCTTGTATTCGGGGGGGCTCCACATACTGGGATCGGTAAGGAGGCCGCCCGACTGGGCTGAAGCAGCACTCGCCAGCGCCGTCGTCAGCAACAGGGCAGCGGCGGCTTTCTTAGGCAAGGACGGCACGCAGGCCTCAAAGGCAGGAATCGGGTGGTCCGGTCGATGATCGTCGGTCCAAGGCTTTGCGGCCGTATCTCCTCACCGTCAATACGGCAGATTTCGTATGGTGAAGGTGGGGTCAAGTTGGTTCGGACACTTCGACGACGCCTTCCAGTATGAGGACTTTGCCAAACCCTGGTCTGCGCGTTGCATCGCGGTGACCGAGAATTTCGAGCGCGAGACCGGGCTCAAGGCCTATGAGGCCTGGATGAGAAGCAGGACCGGCATCCCTACTGAGTGCGGGCGCCAGGTTCGCGCTCCACTCCTTTCGCATTGCTTTGGGCCTCGAAGCCAAGGACGAAGGCCCTGCGGTGAGCTCAGGGGCTGGGGTCCGCAATTGGCCATCTCTGCCCGTCCTGCTCGCCTGGCCGATCGCCATTCGCGTATCGCGTTCCAGAGCGATGTGCGATCGCCGAACCTCTGCCGGCACTTCAATGCAGGCGCACTGGACACTTCGGCCGCCGGCCGAATGCTGCTGGCGCATATTGCCGAATTACTCGTTCCGAGAATCCGGTTCCTGGGCCGCAATCCAGTCGGCGAAGGCCAGCATGGCAGCCGTCGGCTTCCGCGATTTGAGCTTGGTCAGCCAATAGCTTCCAAGCGAGATCGAGGCCGGGAACGGTCGCCGGATCGAGCCGTTGCGCAATTGGCGCGAGAACATGAGAGCCGGGGCGAGGGCTACTCCGACCCCTTGTTCGGCGGCCTCCATCATCGCGAGCGACGAGTCGAAGACGATGGCGCCTGCAATGTTGGGCGGCATGTCCGCGCCAGTGGCAGCAAACCAGCGGCTCCACTCGTCCATGCGGTAGCTGCGCAACAGAGTGAGCGTGCCGAGATCCTGCGGCGCATGGAGGGCGGCGGCCAGTTCGGGCGTACAGAGCGGCGTCAGGGGCGCCTCGAACAGCTCCGTAGCATCGAGACCGTGCCAGGCGCCGTTGCCGAACCGAATGGAGAAGTCCAATCCTTCGGCAGCCAGATCGACCCGATTGTTGTTCGTGGAGAGCCTCAGCTCGACGAACGGATGAGCGCGCCTGAAGTCCTCGAGCCGGGGCAGCAGCCAGCCGACCGCGAAGGTGCCCACCGCTCCGACCACGAGCAGTTCGCGGACCTTTCCCGACCCAACCCTGTCGAGCGTCGTGGCCAGGCGATCGAAGGCATCGCTCACGACGGGAAGGAGGGCTTCGCCCTCTGCCGTGATCCTGAGGCCGCGCGGGAGCCTGCGGAACAACTGAACGCCCAATCTCTGCTCGAGAGAGCGAACCTGCTGGCTCACGGCGGCTTGCGTCACCGCGAGTTCGATGCCGGCCCGCGTGAAGCTGAGATGCCTGGCCGATGCTTCGAACGCCCGCAACGCGTTGAGTGGCAGAAAAGGTCGAACCATCGATGCCCAAATTTAACTTATGGCTGATCCGACTTATCATCGTTTGCCGGGAGTTCGAAGGGGTCATAAACGGCGCCCATTCCGAATTGGAAGGAGATGCCCTTGTCCAAACGACTCTATGCCGGTCTGGCAGCCAGCGTTCTCGCCGGCACGCTGGGCAGTCTGTCCAGCGCCCACGGCGCAGGCCCCGATCAGGACGCCCGCGTGCGCCAGGCCGTCGACGAAGCGGTGAAGCCGGTGATCGAGCAGCACGGGATCCCCGGCCTGGCTGTTGCCGTGACGATCGATGGAAAGCGCTACTTCATCGAGTACGGCCTGGCCTCGAAGGAACCCAGGGTTCCTGTTACGCGGGACACGCTCTTCGAGCTGGGGTCGATCAGCAAGACCTTTACGGCGACGCTCGCGACCTATGCCGAGATCGAGGGCAAGTTGTCGCTGAACGACAGTGTCAGCCAACACATGCCCGAGTTGAAGGGCAGTGCCCTGGACGATGTGCGATTGCTGGATCTCGGCACGCATACGGCTGGCGGCTTTCCGCTTCAGGTCCCTGACGACGTCAAGGATCAGAAGCAGCTCATGGCCTATTATCGCGCCTGGAAGCCGCGCTTCACTCCCGGCACATACCGAAATTACGCCAACCCGAGCATTGGTCTTCTCGGCGTCGTCACCGCGAAGGCGATGGGAGCAAGCTTCGAGACGTTGATGGAGCGGCGATTGTTCCCGGATCTCGGGCTGCGCCGGACCTATATCAACGTCCCCGCGGCGGAAATGAAGAGTTACGCGTGGGGCTACAACCGGGAGGACAAGCCGATGCGGGTCTCCCCGGGCCTCCTCGCGACCGAAGCCTATGGGGTCAAATCCAATGCCGTCGACATGATCCGCTTCCTGGAGGTGAACATGGGCATCGGCACCGTGCCGGGGAAGGCGGCCGTCGCTGCGCGGGCGACCCATACCGGGTATTTCCGCGCGAGCGAGCTCATCCAGGATCTGATCTGGGAGCAATACCCCTATCCGGTCGAGCTGGATAAACTCGTCGCCGGCAACTCGGCCAAGATGATCCTGAACGGCGTCCCCGCGGTTGCGATCGAGCCGCCGATGGCGCCGCGGAGCGACGTGATCCTCAACAAGACCGGGTCGACCAATGGCTTTGGCGGCTACGTCGCCTATGTCCCGGCAAAGAAGATCGGGATCGTCATGCTCGCGAACAAGAACTACCCCAATGATGCGCGGGTGAAGGCCGCGCATCAGGTGTTGTCGCGGCTTGCCGAGTAAGTCTGGCTGGTTGCATTCGCCTGACGAAGGACAAACGGAGCAGGCTGCCTTGCAGGGGCCGCGCGTCCTGCTGCTACCGCTCCGATTGTGCCGTGATGCYGCGACGCGCGGACCCGAAATCGAGCGGCCGCGTCAGACCAGCCGCACCGCCTTGCCCGGATTCATCAGGTTCGCAGGGTCGAACTGGCGCTTGACGCCTCGCATCAGCTCCAGGTCGAATGGCGGCTTATAGATTTCGATGAGGTCGCGCTTGAGCTCGCCCAGGCCGTGCTCGGCGCTGATGCTGCCGTCGAAAGCCTCGACGAGATCATAGAGCGCCGTCTCGACCTGCTTATGCAGTGCGTGGCGCTCGGTGGCGTCGGCACCGGCCGGTGCCAACAGATTGAAATGCAGATTGCCGTCGCCGATATGGCCGAAAACGATCGGGCGCAGGCGCGCGTCGATCGCATTCAGCGCCGTCAGGCAGCGATCGACGAAAGCCGGGATGGCGCTKATCGGGGTGGAGACATCATGGCTGAAGCTGGGGCCTGCGCGCTTCTGTGCTTCCGTGATGTTCTCGCGGAGTGCCCAAAGCTGCTCGGCCTGTGCCAGGGAACGGGCGATGACGGCGTCTTCGACGATCTCCTGCTCGAAGCCTTCGGAGAGAACACTCTCCAGGATCGCTTCGAGCGGAATTTCCGGCGTCGCCGCATCGAGTTGCAGCAGCACATAGACGCCGCCGCGTAGTGCCGGTTGGGTGACATGCGGAGCATGGGTTTCGACCAGGGCGCGGCAGTCCTCGGTAAAGCACTCGCAGCCAGAGAGGACGTCGGCAGCGCGCGAGCGGGCTAGCTGGAACAGGCGCAAAGCCGCTGCGAAATCCCGGACGCTGGCCAGGGCGGTCGCGCGCGCCTGCGGTGCAGCGTGCAGTTTCAGCACGGCGGCGGTGACGATGCCGAGAGTTCCTTCCGAACCGATGAAGAGATGCTTCAGGTCGTAACCGGTGTTGTCCTTGCGCAACGCGCGCAGGCCGTTCCACACCCGGCCGTCGGGCAGCACGACCTCCAGCCCGAGCACCTGGTCGCGCATGTTGCCGTAGCGCAAAACCGCCGTTCCGCCGGCATTGGTGGCGATCGTGCCACCGATCTGGCAACTGCCTTCGGCGGCGAGGCTGACGGGAAAGAACAGGCCGGCATCGCGTGCGCGCTGCTGCAAAGTCTGCAGAACTACGCCGGACTCCACGATGGCAACGGCGTTGACGGTGTCGATCTCGCGGATGCGGTTCATGCGGCCAAGCTGGACGACAACCGCTTGGCCGCTGTCATCGGGAATCCCCCCGAAGACGAGGCCGGTATTCCCGCCCTGCGGGACCAGCGGAACGCGGTGGCGCTGGCTCCAAGCTGCGATCTCTGCGACCTGCCGGACGTCGGCTGGCCGGACCACAGCGCGGGCAAGTCCGTGTCGCCGGCCGCGCCAGTCCTCGCAGAACGGCGCGATGGCGTCAGCGTCGGTCAGGACATGGTCGGCTCCAACGATCTGCTCGAGCTCGTTCAGGGGGGGCGTGGACATTGCGTTCTCCTGGAAAGCCGCGAGCGTGAACGTGAGGGTTGAACCGCAGCCCGCATGAAGCAGGCGGCGGTTCAATCATGTCCGCCGAGCCTAGTCGATCTTCGTCTGAGGCCAGCCGTGGTCATCGTGGATTGCGGTGAAGGCCGGGCGGGCTACAGCTCGCCCGGCTCAGGTGTTCAGCGTGCCGGCGACTGACCGAGTTCGTGCAGGAGCGCCGCGCCGGTGCGAAGCCCGCTGTAGAAGCAGTCGAGAGTCAGGTTCTCATTTGGCGCATGGTTCGCTTCGTCGGGGTTCGCGTAAGGGGTGACGAAGGCGGGAATGCCGAGGATCTTGGTGAAGACATAGCCTGGCAGGCTGCCGAACCCCGCGGGGATCAGCAGTGGCTCTTCGCCCTGGGCCTTGACAAAGGCCTGGCGCAACGGCGTCGTAAAGGGCGAGGCGATGGGAGACTTCGAGGGCTGCATCCCCCTGTCCTGAGCGATGAACTCGACCTCTGGGGCATGCTTGGCCACATGGTCCGCGACCTTGCGCAGAATGTCCTCCGGGTCCTGCGCCTCGACCAGGCGGATATCGCATTTCACGAAAGCTTCGTTCGGCAGCACGGTCTTGGTGCCGGGCCCGCCATAGCCGCCGTGGAAGCCGTTGATGGTCAGTGTCGGACGAAAGCAGAGGCGCTCGTAGAAGGGGCGGTCGGCAGGTGCGTCCAGGCGATCAAGCCCCAGGCTCTGCTTCACCGCCTCGGCGGCGCGGGGGAGGCGCTCGATAGCCGCGAGTTCCTCTGGTGTCGGCGGCTCGATATCGTCGTGGAGGCCCGCGATGGTGATCTCGCCCGCAGCATTCTTCATGGTGCCGAGCAGGTGTACGAGCGTCCAGATCGGATTTGGCACCACGCCACCGAAATTGCCGGAATGCACGTCCCGATTGGCGTGACGACAGCGCAGATCGAAGGAGATCACGCCGCGTGAGCCGAACTTGATCGCGGCCGCACCGCTGGCATGGCGCGGACCATCGGCCGTKACGGCGAGATCGGCCCTCAGCTTGTCCTTGTTGGCCCGCACGAAGTCGGCGATGTGCGGGCTCCCGATCTCTTCCTCGCCTTCCAGCAGGAGGATGACATTGCAGGGAAGCGTGCCATGCACCTTAAGATGCGATTCGATCGCCATCATCTGTGCGAAATGCTGGCCCTTGTTGTCGCCGACCCCGCGCGCATAGAGCCGGCCGTCGCGGATCGTCGGCTCGAAGGGCGGCGAGAGCCATTTGTCGAGCGGATCGGGCGGCTGCACGTCATAGTGGCCGTAGAGCAGCACTGTGGGCTTGCCCGGCGCCTTTTCCCAACGCCCGATGACCATGGGGTGCCCTTCGGTGGGCACCAGTTCGGTCTCGAGCCCGATATCGGTCAGCATCTTGACCAGCAGTTCTCCGACTTCAGCGATGCCGATATTCTCGGCACTGATGCTCGGGTGGCGCAGATAATCGATCAGACGATCAAGGAAAGGGGCGCGGTTCGCCTCGATATGATCGAAAACCGCGGCCAAGGTGTCGGAGGAAGCCATAAGTCTTGCACCTGCCAGAATTAGGAGAGCCAAAGTCGCACCCGTTCTGGTTACGATGGCCGCGGCAAACCCGTCCATGCGCGACATGAATGCGCGCCATCTCCGGACGCTGGATGCCGGTCCGTCGCTGCTGTCGCCAACGGCCTTGCGACGGCCGGGCCGATGGCGTCTGCTGGATCAGGTGATCAGTTGATTGTGAAAGGCGAAGTCGAGGCAGCCCTGGATGTGCTGCTCCAGAATAGCCTGAGCCTCCACAGCGTCCCGCCTCAGTGCACAGCCGAGCAGCGCCTTGTGCTCTTCGGCTGCAATCGCGCCGCGGAAGATCACGAAGACCATCTGGTACCGAAGGTAACGGTCATAGACGCCGGAATGGACATTCAGCAGGGCCTTGGAGCCGCAGGCCGAGACCAGGGCCTGGTGAAATTCCCAGTCGTAGCGCTTCCACTGCTCCGCTTGCGTGCGGTCGCCCGCGAGCAGGCTCGCTTCCATCCGCGCCAGCTTGTGATGGGCGGCAACGACGCGGCCTTCCCATTCCATGTCGCCGGACTGGAATGACTGCGCCAGGGYGCTCCTCTCGATGAGCAGCCGAAGCGCCGCGATCTCCTTCAGATCCTCGGCCGAGCACGGCGCAACCTGGAAACCGCGCTGTCCCTCTGCCGTGATCAATCCTTCCGGAGTGAGGCGGCTGAAGATTTCGCGCAGGGTGCCGATCCCGACGCCATACGCTGTCCGCAATTTTTCCAATGGCAGGCGTTGGCCGGGGCGAAGACGCCCGAAGACGATGTCCGTGCGGATGCGCTCATAGGCTTGTTCGCCGGTCGAGATCGGCGCGATGTCGTCGCCTGCAAAATCCGTCACGATGTCCGCCATGCCCTGCGCGCACCTTTTCGAGAGGGCCGTCCTACGACGCGTGCAGCCTCCGCGCCAGAACCAATGAGTGACGGCTGAAATCAATATCATCGGATGATTGTGATATTATCAGTTGATGACGGCTTCGCTAGATGTAATGTGCTCGCAAGGTCGCCCGAGAGGCGCCCAATGGCGGCAGAGCCGTAACGGCCATCCCGGGGAGGAACGAGAATGATCAAGTCGAAATTGAACCGCCGTCAGGCTCTGTTGGCCGGCGCGGTCGGGCTTGCGGCGCCGAGCCTGTTGCTGCGGCCTGCGCTGGCGGTGACGCCGGCGGAGATCAAGGCGAAGGGCAAGCTGGTCGTGGGCATCCAGGGCGACAATCCGCCCTGGGGCTTCGTCACCAGCGCCGGCAAGCAGGATGGGCTGGATGCCGATATCGCGGCGCTCTTC
>NZ_JBFTRC010000037.1:0-44076 GCF_056399325.1 Allobosea sp. 01N443 | reverse complement strand
GGCTGGGCGCAGTTCAAAGACGAGTTGATGCTCCTCGCCGAAATCGATCTCCTGTTGATGCTTGCGCGTGTGCAGGTCCCAGAAATGGAGCCGCCGCCCGTATTTGCTGCTGAGCAGAACTTCCGGAACCAGTCCATTCTCGAACGTATCGGGCGTGCCCCATTCGCTGGTCACCATGGTGTCGTGGCCGAGATGCCACCAGAAATCATAGGCGAGCTTCTGGGAGCCACGATCCATCTCCCATTGCCCCAGTACGTCGAAGCTGACGGGGTCGAGGAGGAAGATGCCGCCGGGTTCCTTGCCTTCGGCATTGCCAAGTGCATTCACGTAAATGCCCTCCGGCCCGCAATGAATGGTGTGCAGCCGCGAATACCTGGCCTTCTCGGCGATCTCCTCCGGCTCGATGACCCGCGCGATCGTCGGTTTCCTCGGATCGGGTCTGGTGTCGATGATATGCAGCCGCGATGAGCGCAGGCCGGGAACGACGAGGTAGCGTCGCTCCATATGGGGGTGCGGCGCATTCGGGCACAGACAGGACGAGCAAGCATTCCAGCCGAAATGATGCAGCTCATCGCCGGTATTCGGCATCTCGACCTGACCGACGATCTGCGCATAGCTCAACGACGCGGGATCGACGTCGACGACGGCGATCGCGTCGGGTTTCCTGCGCTCCGGATCGAAGGAGGCCACGTAGGCCAGCCGCTCGGCGGGAGCCTTGGCCGCCAGCCGCGGCGAGGGGTAAAAGGAAGGATCGGGTCGCCAGCTTACC
Source organism: Allobosea sp. 01N443 (assembly GCF_056399325.1). NCBI lineage: Bacteria > Pseudomonadati > Pseudomonadota > Alphaproteobacteria > Hyphomicrobiales > Alloboseaceae > Allobosea > Allobosea sp. 01N443. The sequence continues at coordinate 43,307 of NZ_JBFTRC010000037.1, read as the reverse complement.
ATGATCATTCTCCCGAGCACCTCAGCACCCCGGACAACAGGCCTCTCTATAGCCCAGACCTTGCGTTGCGGCTTGCTGTTTTCTGGCTCGACGTTGAAGCGGTCTGCCTGATCCGTGGGGGCCCGCTGCACCATGGCGGAGGGCCTGGTACCCCTCGATCGATCAAGTTGCTGGCGCGCGACGGCTTTGACGTGTATCAGGCGCTCCAATGGCAATGAACGATATCCAATCGACGGAAGCCCGTCCCTTCGGCGCTTTCGCACCTCAGGGCCTCGTGGCCCAGATCATCAACTGGACACGCGGGGCTCCGGACAGCTACCTCGGTCGCAAATTCGCCTATGCGCTGCGYCGCATCGGGCTGAGTTCGCTTGCGGGCCAGCCCGTCGATATCGAAGCGCTTGGCGTGCAGATGCGCCTCCATCCAGACGGCAATGTCTGCGAGAAGCGCGTATTGTTCACGCCGCAATATTTTGATCCTTACGAGCGGGAACTGCTGACGGGGCGGGCGCGCCAGCGTGAGGGTTTCCGCTTCATCGATATCGGCTCGAATATCGGCGCCTATTCGCTTTGCGTTGCGGCGGCAGCTGGCCCGGGAGCGCGTATCCTGGCCGTCGAGCCGCAGCCCGAGATCTTTTCGCGCCTGACGTTCAACATTGCGCAAAATCCGTTTGGCTCGGTCAAGGCCATTGCGTGCGCGCTGGCCGATAAGCCGGGCGAGTTGACGCTGTTTCTCGACCCGAACAACCGTGGCGAGTCGAGCGTCCGCATCCTGCGCTCCAGTGCCGGCAGCACGGTTCGGGTGCCGGCGACGACACTGCTCGCCCTGATGGAGAACGAGGGCTATGACCGCCTCGACGCAGTCAAGCTCGATGTCGAGGGGGCTGAGGACCTGATCCTCGAGCCCTTCCTGCGCGATGCGCCCGAAGCGCTTTGGCCCGAGCTGATCATCATCGAGGATTCGCGCAACCGTTGGCAGAGCGATCTCATCGCCCTCCTGACCGCGAGCGGTTATGTGCTCACAGCTCAGACACGCATCAACCTCATCTTCGAACGCAAGCGCGGCTGACGTTTTCGCTGCTGTTCAGCGCCTCATGCATAGCGGGCAGGCCATACACGGCGTTTCTGCCGCTTGAGCCGTTTGCGCCAAGGTCCTAGCTCTAAAGCGTGATCAGGAAAGCTCATGTCGCAGCGCTCCTAACCCGGCGCGGCATGAGCGGGCGGCGGATCAGCATCATCGTCACGAGCTGGCGGCATGTCTTGCCGTCCGGCACCTGAGAGGAGCCGGCCATGACCGACGCACCGCTGAATCGTCCCCCCGTCACGGCCGCAATCCTGGTGATCGGCGACGAGATTCTGTCGGGGCGGACGAAGGACAAGAATATCGGCTACATCGCCGAGTATCTGACCAATATCGGCATCGAGTTGCGCCAGGTTCGTGTCGTGCCCGATTCCCTTGACGAGATCGTCTCTGCGGTCAATGCATTGCGCTCTCGCTATACATATGTCTTCACCACGGGCGGCATCGGCCCGACCCATGACGACATCACGGCCGACTCGGTTGCAGCGGCTTTCGGCGTGCCGATCAATGTCGATCCGCGCGCGGTTGCGATGCTGTCAGAGCGCTTTCCGCCGGACCAGCTCAACGAAGCGCGCATGCGCATGGCGCGCATCCCCGAGGGCGGGGAGTTGATCGCGAACTCCGTCTCGAAGGCTCCGGGCTTCATCATCGCCAATGTCATCGTCATGGCGGGCGTGCCGGCGATCATGCAGGCGATGCTCGACGTGGTCGGACCCACTCTCAAGACAGGAACGCGCATCCTGTCCGACACCGTGCGGGCCGGTCTGCGTGAAGGCGATATCGGCACGGCTCTCGGCGAGATCGCTCAGTCTCATCCGCAGGTCGCGATCGGCTCCTATCCCTTCTGGTCCGAGACTGGTCCTGATACGAATGTCGTGGTGCGCTCGCGCGATCCTGAGAAATTAGATCAGGCGATGGCGGCGGTGAAGCAGATGATCGAGCATGAGCGCGCTCGATTACGTCGGTGATCTCTTTCCTTCTTTAGTTATTTTTGATCATATATTTTAAGATTATTCTTTTTATTGCATTGTTTACTTTTGATGATTGTCAGAATCAATTGATTTTAAGTCTTTATGAATAGAAAACTATAGTTTTTGATGTATTCGTTGCCGTGAATACATCGCTAATAGTGCCTGTTAAACAATTTATAAACGGTCATAATTCATCCTCGACTTGCGGTCGGCTTGCCGGCAGCGCTCATGTCGACGCGGCGGTTCCGGCGGTTCCGGGGGGAACGGTGTCGGTGTGGGCTGCATGTGTCCGGCCCGTGCGGAGTGCTCTGCGCTCCCGTGCCGGAACAGCGATCGGGAGGTTGTATGTCGCGCCTTTCCAGCCTGTTCTCCAATCGACGCCTTGCCGCCCAGGTCGCGGCGATCAACCGCTCACAAGCCGTCATCGAATTCGATCTGAACGGCATGATCCTCAACGCCAACGAGAATTTCCTGAACGTGCTGGGCTATACCCTCGACGAAATCAGGGGGCAGCACCACCCGCATGTTCGTCGATCCGGCCGAGCGGGAGAGCGCGGCCTATCGCAGGTTCTGGGAGGATCTCGGGCGTGGTGAATTCTCGACGGGCCAGTACTTGCGTGTCGGCAAGGGAGGCAAGGAGGTCTGGATCCAGGCCAGCTACAACCCGCTCCTTGGTGCCGGCGGCAAACCGCGGGGCGTGATCAAATACGCCTTTGATGTCACGGCACAGAAGAACCGCCTCGCTGACCTTGAAGGGCAGCAGGCTGCCATCAGCAAGGCGCAGGCGGTGATCGAATTCGACCTCAAGGGGCATGTGCTGACGGCCAACGAGAACTTTCTTGCTGTACTCGGCTATTCGCTTGGCGAGATCCAGGGGCAGCATCACCGCATGTTCGTCGATCCGGTCGAGCGCGAGAGCTTGGCCTATCGCCAGTTCTGGGAGCGCCTCGGGCGTGGCGAATACGATGCCGCGCAATATCGCCGCATCGGCAAGGGCGGCAAGGAGGTCTGGATCCAGGCATCCTACAATCCGATCTTCGACGCCAAGGGCACGCCCTTCAAGGTCGTGAAGTTCGCAACCGACATCACCGCGACCTTCCGCGGTCAGCAGCTCGAGGCCGCGGTGAAGGAGACTGGCGAAGTCATCGCTCGTGCCAAGGGCAAGGACCTGACGGGGCGCATCGCGCTCGCGGGCAAGAGCGGCGAGGTTGCGCAGCTCTGCGCCGGCGTCAACGATCTGCTCGACACCATGTCCGAGATGGTTGGCTCGGTCCGCGACATCTCGCACCAGATCGCCAGCGCATTGAGCAAGATCTCGTCCGACAGTGCCCAGCTCGCCGAGCGCACCGAAGCCAATGCCTCCAGCCTGCAGGAGACTGCGGCGACAACCGAGGAGCTCGCGGCGTCCGTGAAGCACAGCGCGGGTCACTCCCGCACCGCCGTCAGCCTCGGCCACGAGGCGCGCGACGTCGCGGAGCGTGGCGGCACGATCGTTGCCGAGGCGGTGAGTGCGATGACGCGGATCGAGCAGGCTTCGGCCGGCATATCCGAGATCATCTCGATGATCGACGGCATCGCGTTCCAGACCAATCTGCTGGCGCTGAATGCCGCGGTCGAGGCGGCCCGCGCGGGGGATGCCGGGCGCGGGTTCGCGGTCGTGGCAACCGAGGTGAGGGCTCTTGCCGCGCGTTGCAGCGAATCCGCTAACGGCGTCAAATCGCTGATCGCCAATTCGAGCGAGCAGATCCAAACCGGCGTCAGTCTGGTGAAGAATGCCGGCGCGACACTTCAGGAAATCGCCTCGGCTGCGAGCCGCGTCGCCTCCACGGTCAACGAAATCTCGGAAGCAACGGCCGAGCAGGCCAATGGTATCGATGAGATGGCCAGGACCGTCGCTCATATGGACGAGATCACCCAGCAGAATGCCCTGCTTGCCGATGAGAGCGCGAAGGTGGCGCAGGAGCTGAGGCAGGATACCGAGCGCTTGAGCGCGATGGTCGCAGCATTCCGGCTGCAAGATGGCGGACCAGGTTTCGAGACCGTGATTGCGCGCCAGATCGAGCAGTGGGCGCCACATCTCACCAGGGCCATTACCGCTCCGCTTTCGCCGCCTGCCAAGGGGGCGCCGAAGCTGAGGCGCGTCATGTCGGGCGGCACTGCCGATGGCTGGTCGGAGTTCTGATACCCGCTGAAACACGACCGATTGGGGATGAAGCGGGACGCGCCTCTTGCCAGCGCCCCGCTTATAGGCTTTCCGGATTGTCACAGAAACCGTGACAGCCGCTCCGGAGCCCCCAATGGCCGAACCGACCTCCAACAAGGCCTTCCCCGTCTCCTGGGACCAGTTCCATCGCGATGCGCGCGCGCTCGCCTGGCGGCTGGCCGAGAAGGGGCCCTTCGAGGCCATCGTCTGCATCACCCGCGGTGGTCTGGTACCGGCGGCGATCATCTGCCGCGAACTGGGCTTGCGCCTGATCGAGACGGTCTGCGTCGCGAGCTACCACGACTACAAGAACCAGTCCGAGCTCAAGGTGCTGAAGGACGTCGCTCCCTCGATCAGGGCGATCGGTGACGGCAAGGGGAAGGGCGTGCTGGTGGTCGACGACCTCACCGACACCGGGAAGACGGCACGTGTCGTGCGCGAAATGCTGCCCAATGCCCATTTCGCAACGGTCTATGCGAAGCCGGCTGGGGTGCCGACGGTCGACACCTTCGTTACCGAGGTCAGCCAGGACACCTGGATCTATTTTCCTTGGGATATGGGGCTGGCCTATGTCGAGCCGATCGCCAAGGATCACAAGGGCTGAGCCCCGGGCTTCGCCGCTTGAGCGGTCATTCCGGGCGCGGCAACCTGTCTGGAATGACCGGCAAGGGCTCGTTACGCCAGACTGCGCGCGCGCAGCGCGATCAACATGCCGGTGATTGCGAGCGCCATGCCGGCGATCTCGACTGGGGACGGTCGCTCGCCGAGCAGGAGCGTGCCGGAGAGCGCGGTCACGACCGGTACCAGCGGCAGGAACAGGGCCGCCCGTCCGGCGCCAAGGATGGCGACGGCCTGCGTGTAGAGAAACAGCGCGAAGGCGCCGACCAGCAATCCCTGATAGATCGCCTGCAGCGCTATGGCTGAAAGTGCCGCCTGCGTCAGATGCACGGGCATCACCAGTGCGACGAGCGGCAGGAGCGGCACCGACAGCAGGCATGTCGCCATGGTGACTTCGATCGCATCAGCGCCCCAGCGCCGGCAGAGCAGGCCGAAGGCCGACCAGAGCAAGGCGATCAGCACGAAGAGCATGTCGCCGATCCAGGCGCCTTCGCGGGTCGGCGTGTTGGCCAGGGCCTCCATCGAGAACAGCGCGACGCCGAGAACGATGACGCTGAGACCGGCGAGGCGGGCCGTGCTCGCGCGCTCGCCGAGCACCCACCATGCGAGCAATGCGGTGCAGACCGGGATCAGTCCGGGCGAGATGACCGAGGAATGCAGGGCGGGGGCGAAATGGGCGCCGCCGACGAGGATTAGGCTGTAGGTCGGGCCTACGATCGCGGTCAGGATGAGGGCTCGCCGCCAGCCGAGCTTGCCGACCGGAAAAGGCTTCATGCGCCTGAGCGCGAAGGGCAGCAGCACGAGTGCGGCGGCTGCAAAGCGCAGGATCGTGACATCGGCTGCGGTCATGCCATCTGCGACCGATTGCCGTGAGATCACGGCCTGAATGCCCCAGATCGCTGCCGCCAGGATGCCGCAGGCAAAGCCGAGCCAGGGGCGTTGCTGCCTGGCGAGAGACAGCGATTGCGGCCGGATGGCTTGGTTCACGCGAAAACTCTCGGAGGGCGGCGAGGCAGCGCCATATGCGGGCTCTAGCCATCGCGCGACAAGCGCGGCGGACAGGCGACGGGGCTGTTGGCGGCGCATGGCGCAGCAATGCGAGTTTGCCTGGCATGGAGCCGTCGCGACGATGGAGCCTGCCCTCTGCACTGCTTCTGCAGGCCCCTCACACAGGCCCGCTAACTCAGGTCGGACGAGCGCTGGGGAGGAGAGAAAGCCCTGCACGAGGGATGCAGCTCCTCCGTTAGATCGTCATTGCCTTAACAGCTTTTGCATTGTTTGCCGTTACGTCATGGCCGGCGGCGGCCGGGCTATGAGCGTCGATGGTCGCAGGCGCGGCGGTGCGTGCGTTTTCGGGGGCATATTGTTCCCCTCTGTTTGCAGCGCGATCCCGCTGATGGCAGCCCGAAATGAGATGAGCAGGACGGCGAGGGCAAGGGCAATGCAGCAAAGGCCAGGATTTCTGGAAAATTCCGTCATCATCGGCGCCCACCCCGACGATGAACTGCTCTGGTTCAATTCAATCCTGCGCGACGCTGACGAGGTCATCATCGTCTACCGCCATTTCTGGGGGAAGCCCGGGATTGGCGAAGCGCGGGCGGCCGCAATCGCCGAATATCCCCGCGGCAACGTCACCTGTCTCGATGTCGACGAGTCGGGCGCCTATGGCTGCGCCAACTGGGCTGATCCCGTGCTGACCGGGGCCGGTATCGGTTTCGGCATCGAGGCCGAGCGCCGGGCAATGACGCGCCTCGCCCGCAAGTCCGTTGCAGCCCTGCCGGCGGTGAAGCTCGAGCGCATCGCCGCCGCCAGCGTATCCAGGGCCTATGAAACGAACTTCCAGATCATATGCGAGTTGCTGAGACGGCGCCTGCGGCCAGAGATGAACGTCTTCACGCATAATGCCGAGGGAGGCCTCGGCGACGGCAGCGCACCGGCACCTTTTTCCGCTCAATTTCTTCACGATTGGCGAGGAGCGGCCGAGGAACTGGCTACCCGTGGCCATGACGATATCGGCGGCGTTCGCGTTCACCCTTGCCGAAGCAATCTGAGTCGGATCGATTTCGGCTCGGGTGCTCGTTCCAGCAGAACGTTGGCGGTGCAAATCCGGTGGGCGCCCGGTCGTTCGCAGCGCATGCAACCGTTCCGGCGATATGGGTGAGGAGAACCAATTAAGGTCTTGCGACATCGTCGTTTCCTGGACGCGCGACCATCCCTCTCACTGCACTGCTTCGACTTCATTGTGACATAACATTTGTTGCGGTGCACATTTTTGCCGTAAACCAAGGTTAGTGAGCGGTCGTCCGGCAGCGTTTGCAAATTGAATTTGCCAACTCTGTGCCTGCGCTTAAGCCTATCATCGCTACCTATGCCTTCCTCTTGGTCATAAGTCCGAGATCCTTCTCTCTATGGTCGATTGACGTTCCCCGCGAAGGGTGGTTCGCGGTGAATTATATTGTCAATTATCATAAGAATAAAGAAAGGGGCGGAATGATTTCATTCCTTCAACTTAAGTCGCGCAGTATCGGCGCTGGTGCGTTGCTGCTCCTGGCAGCCTGCCTGGTTGTCACATTCAGCTTTACTCAGGCGCCGGCTGAAACCCGGTCTCGCTCCGGAGCCGGCGCTCCGCCTCCGGCAGCCTCATCACATTCGGCGCGCGATTGGCTGCCTTACGATCTACCGGAGACGGCCCCGACTCGGCGCGATAGCAGCCTTCGGCTCACGGTAGATCGCCCAACTGCGGGAGCTACCAATGCCGGTCGTCGTCCTGCCGTCGCGGCCAATCGCGGTCGCCCTCCTGCACCGGCGACCATTGCCGGTCGTGCTCTTCCGGCAGAGACGATTGCCGACCATCCGCTTGCGGCAGAGGCCAGTGCTGAGCGCCCTCTGRTGGCAGAGACCATTGCTGATCACCCTCTCGCGGCAGAGGCCAGCGCCGATCATCCCCCCGCGGAAGCGACCAATGCTGTTTCAAGCATCGCCGCGGACAGTGTCACGGCGCCGGCCGTCAAGTTCATGAGCTCGGCGCTACGGCCGATCACTTTCAGCCTTCTGATCGCCAAACCCGGGGAACTGCTGAAATCGGCCATCAAGGTGATGCATCTGCTCGGCATCATTCTGGGATTGGGCGCCGCGACGGTCCTCGATCTCGTGATCGTCAAATTCCTCGTCTCCGGAAAGATCAAGGCTGAACAGGTTGCGATGGTCAAATTCATGACCGGTATCGTATCGGCTGGCCTCGCGGTGCTCTGGGTTTCCRGAATTCTGTACCTGGCGCATTACGCGATGTTTGACCCGGTCAAGCTCGGGAACCAGAAGGTCTGGGCCAAGATCGCGATCGTCGGCGTTCTCACGATCAACGGCTACTTCATCCACAAAACGGTACTGCCGTTGATGGAAAAGCAGATAGGACGGTCGCTCTTTGCAGGCCTGTCGCGCAAGCAGATTACGATGATGATGGTCTTCGGCACGGTCTCGGCGACATCCTGGTATGTGCCGCTGATCCTGGGCGCCATGCCGCATTTCAACTTCATCGTGCCCGCTCCGCGGCTGCTCGTGGCCTATGCGCTGATCCTGCTCATCGCCATCGCTGCGACCCATGGCATGGTTGACACCATCCGGCGCCGCGGTCGCCTGGAGCCCCAACTGCAGCCCGCATTCTGACGCCAGCATGACGGCCTGCGCGCATGATCGGTGCGCAGGCCACAGTCGAAGGGCGGTTGCCTGGTCGCGAATGACCAAGCAACCGCCCTTCTGCGTTCGACGGGGCTGTGTCACCAATGGCGCCGATGCCGTTGCCACGGATCGGGCTGGATGCGATTGCAGCTTGAGCGGAGAGCAGGGGCTCAACCGTCGCATTCGCGTTGAAACCGGACGGTATCCCGCTACGGTGAACCTCCATGGGAAACGCCAGCCGGGAGCAGAGCCAGGATATGGCCGCCACCGAATTGAACGCGTCGGATTTCGACGCCAAGGACGCGCGCATCACGCTGTTTCGGGGGCTGCTTCAGGCGGTTGCGCGGCGTGGCAAGGGCCGCGTCGCGCTCGAGGATCCGGAGCGTCAGCCGGTGACCTTCGGCCGGCTCGTTCTGGGAGCGCTGGTTCTGGGGCGAAAGCTCGCTTCAGGCACGGAGTTGGGGGAACGCGTCGGACTGATGCTGCCCAATGTCCAGGGCATGGCGGTGACGCTGTTCGGGCTTTCGGCCTTTGGCCGCGTGCCGGCACTGCTGAACTTCACGGCAGGGGTGAAGAACCTGCGGGCGGCGGCCGAACTGGCCGGCTTGAAGACGATCGTCACCTCGCGTCGCTTCGTCAACCAGGCCAAGCTCGACGATGAGATCGCGGCACTCGGCGAGGGCAGGCGGGTCGTCTATCTTGAGGATATCCGCCGGGATTTGACCAGTTTCGACAAGATGCTTGCCGCGATGCAGAGCCTGGCACCGGCATTTGCCCTGCGGGCCTATGAAGGGCGGCCGGATGATCCAGCTGTGGTGCTGTTCACCTCCGGCACCGAGGGCAAGCCGAAGGGCGTGGTGCTGAGTCACGCCAACCTCGTCTCGAATACCCGCCAGATCTTTGCGCTTGCGGCCGGCTTCCTCTCCGAGCGCGATATTGTCATGAACGCGTTGCCCGCCTTCCATTCCTTCGGCCTGACCGCAGGGCTGCTGATGCCGCTGCTCCACGGCATGAAGGTCGTGCTCTATCCGAGCCCGCTCCATTACAAGCAGGTGCCGAAACTGATCGGCGAGATGGGCTGCACCTTCCTGTTCTCGACCGACACATTCCTCCAGGGCTATGCGCGCGCTGCCGATCCCGACGATCTGAAGAGCGTGCGCTATGTCGTGGCCGGAGCCGAGCGCGTGAAGCCGGAGACACGCGCGATGTGGCAGCCCTACGGCACCACGATCCTCGAAGGCTACGGCTGCACCGAATGCTCGCCGGTGCTCGCCTGCAACACTCCCGTCGCGACCCGCGAGGGCAGCGTCGGAAAACTCCTGCCCGGTATCGAGGCGCGGCTCGATCCGGTCGAGGGCATTCATGAAGGTGGGCGGCTGAATGTCCGCGGCCCGAATGTGATGCTGGGCTATCTCAGCGCGGACGAGCCCGGGCGTATCGTGCCGCCCGAAGGCGGTTGGCACGATACCGGCGATATCGTGGTGATCGAGGACGGCTTCGTCAGCATCCGCGGCAGGGCCAAGCGATTCGCCAAGCTCGGCGGCGAGATGGTCTCGCTGGCTGCGGTGGAAACAATGGTGGCGGCCCTCTGGCCTGGGTTCAATCATGTCGTTGTCGCGCTACCGGATGCGCGCAAGGGCGAGCAACTCGTGCTGGTCACCGAAAAGCCTGATGCCGACAAGGCTGCGTTGCAGGTAGCGGCGAAGCAGCAGGGCTTTCCCGAACTGTGGACGCCGCGCGCCATTTTGGTCGCGCGCGCGATTCCGGTGCTGGGCAACGGCAAGATCGACTATGGTGCGACGCGCGAGCTTGCGTCGACGATGCGGGCGCTGCTGTGACGCCATAATTCTACGGTTATTGCCCGAGTCATGATCATGACGGCCGCCTCTTCCCTCGCCGCAATAATGCGCGTCGCAGCGCTCCTGCCGGCTCTTTCCTTCGCGGGCCCCGCCGATCTCGCGGCGCAGGCGCCGAGCCAGACCTACGAGCGGCGCGACGAATGCATCGAGGCGGGACGGCTCACTGCTGCGCAATGTGATTTCGCCTATCGCAATGCCCGGGCCGAATTCGAGGAGAAGGCGCCACGCTATGCGTCGCGCGCCCTGTGCGAGCGCAGCCACAAGCGCTGTGGTGCGCAGGTTTCCTCGACGGGTGGCTGGGACTCCTTTGGCCGTGGGGGCGCGACTTATGTGCCGCGCTTCACCGGTGTCCGCGTCACGGGAGAGGGAACCGCGAGCCGCGCCCTGCCCGTGGTCGAGGGCGCGACGAAGATCGCCTTCGCCGGCCGCTCGATCACGACACTCGAGGACAAGATTGGTGGGCGGCGCGGCGTCATCGGCCAGGCCAGCTCGATTGGGAGAGGCGGGCGCGGCCACGATCCGCAGGAGAGCGGCCCCTATGTAAAGCGCGGCGATCGCGACGACACCGTGCGCGTGCCGATGGAGCAGAAGCGCATCGGCTCCGATGTTGCGCCGGGGCTCTATGTCGATCCCGATGGAGTCGAGTGGTACAAGCCCGCTCGCCGTCATTGAGGCGCTTGCGCCCGCCGTCTGCTGTCRCTAGGGCTGCGTCCACGCGGACGTGGCGAAACTGGTAGACGCACGAGACTTAAAATCTTGCGCCCTAAAGGCTTGCGGGTTCGAGTCCCGCCGTCCGCACCAAGCTTGCCTTGCGATTGCGCGGATCAGCCGCGCGGCCCGTGCCGAAACACCAGGCTCAGATTGTTCGCCGGCATCTCGGTTACGTCCGGCTCACCAAACCCTGCCTGTTTCGCCAGTGCAACGACGTTGCCGAGTTCGCGCAAGCCCCATTCCGCGTTGCGGGCGCGCAGGCTTTCATCGAAGGCGAGGTTGCTCGGTTCGAGGGTGCGGCCAGGCCGGCGATAGGGCCCGTAGAGATAGAGTGGAGCGCCTTCCGGCAGCAGCTTGCCGGCCTGCATCATCAGCCCACGCGTCGCGGCCCAGGGCGAGATATGGATCATGTTGATGCAGATGATGGCATCGGCGGCGGAGACCGGCCATTCGGCCGCTGCGGCATCGAGCTGAACGGGCGGACGAATATTGGCGAGCCGGCTTTCCCTGATCCAGGCCGCAGTACTGATGAGCGCATCCTGATCAGGGTCCGAGGGCTGGAAGGTCAGTGCGGGCAGGGCGGCGGCGAAATGGCTGACATGCTCGCCCGAGCCGCTGGCGATCTCCAGGACCAGGCCGGTGGCTGGAAGGGTCGAGCGCAGGATAGCGAGGATCGGCTCACGATTGCGCAGTGTCGCGGGGGCGAAGAGACGTGGATCAGTCATGGCTCGAGGCGTGCTCCGGAAGTATCGACGCTGTCATCGAAGGCCAGGTAGAGCATTCATCTCACCTGTCCCCCTTACAGTTAAGGCACGGAGCTTCTTCGCGCCCRCCAAAATTTCGCTATCACAAACTTCAAGCTTACCCATCGCCAAGTCGTCGCGATGCGCTATAAGAAGCCCGAAAGCAGGTCGATATTGAGCGCGGCCCTGCATGCTGCGGGCGGGTTTTGTTAACCGAGATCCTGATTGTCGTCGCGTTGACCGTCATTAACGGTCTTCTCGCCATGTCCGAACTCGCAGTGGTCTCCTCCCGTCCGGCGCGGCTCAAGGTTCTCAGCGATCAAGGCAGCAAGGGTGCAGCGACGGCGATACGCCTCGCGGAGCATCCCGGCCGGTTCCTTTCGACGGTGCAGATCGGCATCACGCTGGTCGGTGTCCTGTCCGGTGCCTTCTCCGGTGCGACGCTGGGTGCGCGTCTGTCGGAATGGTTGATAGGGCAAGGGTTCTCCAATCGTGTCGCCGATGGTCTTGGCGTCGGGACGGTCGTCGTTGCCATTACCTATCTCTCGCTGATCGTCGGCGAACTGGTGCCGAAGCAGATCGCGTTGCGCGACCCCGAGCGGGTGGCGGCGCGCGTTGCGCCGATGATGTCCCTGCTGTCGCGCATCGGTGCGCCGTTGGTTTTCCTGCTCGACCTCTCCGGCAAGACCGTGCTGGCGCTGCTCGGCCAGAAGGGCGAGTCGGAAGAAAGGGTGACCGAGGAAGAGGTCCGCACCATCATTGCCGAGGCCGAAACAGCCGGCGTGCTGGAGCGCGACGAACGCGAGATGATCTCGGGTGTGATGCGCCTTGCCGATCGCTCCGCCCGTGCGCTGATGACGCCGCGCCGCGAGGTCGAGGTCATCGATCTCTCCGATACAGCTGAGGAGATCCGCGCGCAGGTTCGTGCCTCCAAACGCTCCCGGCTCCCGGTTCAGGACGGCGAGTCGGACGCGATCGTCGGCGTCATTGTGGTCAAGGATATGGTCGATTTCCTGTCCGCCGGCAGCACCGAGGATCTGCGCGCCCTGGTGCAGGAAGCACCCGTGGTGATGGACACCGCCAACGCCCTGCTGGTGCTGCGGGAGATCAAGTCCTCGCGCGTCCACATGGCGCTGGTCTTCGACGAGTACGGCCATTTCGAAGGCATCATCACACCCGGCGACGTGCTGGAGGCGATCACCGGCGTCTTCCAGGAGGAGGACGAGGACGAGCCGCCGATCGTCACGCGTGCCGACGGCTCCTATCTCGTTGCAGGCTGGATGCAGGTGGACGAGTTCTCGCACGAACTCGGCATCCACATTCCGCGCGATGCCGATTTCCAGACGGTCGCCGGCTTCATCCTGGCCGAACTCAACCATCTGCCCAATGTCGGAGAGTTCTTCGAGAAGGGGCATTGGCGCTTCGAGGTGGTCGATCTCGACGGGCGCCGCATCGACAAGGTGCTGGTGAGCCGGCTGGATTGAGCACGCCCTTTGCCCTTGCACCGGCATGTCCGGTGCAAGGGCAGCCAGCTCGAAATCGCAATTGATCCTGCCGGAGTAGCCGTGGTCTGATCCCGGCCTAGGGGTTTTTCGCGACGACCCCGTGAGGCGTCAGCCCAAGGATCGCGTCTGTTTTCCTCATTCGGGGATGGACGCTCGCGTCTTCCAGCACACAGATCGCCACATCCCCCTTGTACCGGCTCATCGGTCTGCCCGATGCCCAGGCGATCGTCTGCGTGACGCGCTCACGTCCCAAAGGCCGACCGCATCGCGTGCCCCCCGGGCTGATTCGTCGCTTCGTCGCTCCGAAAGCGGTGATCCTGTTCGTGGCCCCTTCGGGGCGTGGCGGTGGCCGATCGCTTCCAGGCCGTTCCCTTCGATATCGACGGCGTATTCTGGAGTGATCGCGGCGAGCGTTGCAGCTTTGACATCATGCTGGAGGAGTTTGGCCTCGCCTCGGCGGTGCTGGGTCGTCTCGCCACGATCGTGCGCGCCGCCGATACGGCGCGGCTCGACCTGGTGCCGGAATCCGCCGGTTTCCTGGCTGCCTCGCTGGGGCTATCGCGCATGTTCAATGACGATCTGGCACAACGCGATGCCGGTATGCTGCTCTATCACGCCTTTCTATCGCTGGTGCCGGGATGCAACCGAAGAAACCCATAACTGGCCGTCCCCGACGAGTAGGACCTGAGCGGCGGCCATGACGATCGCAGCGACGGACAAGGCGGCGCCAGCAGTGGCGGGCATGCCGACGCTCGGTGAAGCAACGAGGGTGTGGGCCTGGCCGCGATGATTGCAATGCTGCGCTTCAAGGTCGGGATGATCCCGACGCTTGCCGCCTGCGCGGCTGCGGGCCTCCTGCTGTAGAGGCTATCCTTCTGGGGGGCCAGAGCATCGCGCCGAAGAGTGGAAACCACGTTTCGGAGACATCCGATGCTACGCAAAGCGATCGTTCGCCGCCATGCATCCGGTCGGACGCATGGCGATCGTGTCAGCGCCGCGGCTGCTCGCCAGGCTCGATGATGCGGTACTCGGCATCGATGACCTCGACGCGCGCAGCACCCGGACGGACCGGAGCGAACGGATCGCGCTGGTCGAACCCGGCAGCCTTCAGCTTGCTCTTCAGGCGCCAGGCCGCGATCGCGCCGGCAGCAAGCACGACGGGAATGAGGATCAGGGCGAGGCTCGCTGCGAGGAGGAACAGCGTCACGCCAAGAACGAGGCTTGCTGCCACGGTCAGCCAGGAGGCCCAGCGCGGCATGCGAGTCCTCTGGCCGGCGAGCTGCTCGTAGAGATTGACGCGGATCATGTGGTCTCCATCCGATGGTTCCACATGAGAGATAGGAAGTGAATGCGGCGAAGGCGAGATGCCCTAGGCTTGCAATCGCCAATCGTAGAGCCAATCGAGACGATGGCGCATGCCATCGGGCCCAAGACGGCGCATTGCGAAGTTGCGCGCGATAGTCCAGGGCCATTCCAAATGATAGGCCCGACCGTTGCTGCGGCTCGTGGCCTGGACGCGCCGGGCACGGTCCTGCCGGGCTGTCGCATAGGCCGCGAGCGCCGCCGGTAGCGCTGCGGCGCCGCCCTGCTGGAGATGAACCGTCAGTTCCTGCGTCAGGACGCCGGCATCCTCGATCGCCAGCGCGGCACCCTGCGCCATGAAGGGCAGGACCGGATGGGCGGCATCGCCGAGCAAGGCGATGCGCCCCTGTGCCATCGCTGCGGGCGGCCGGTCGAAGAGCGACCAGACCAGCCAGCGGGGCGCCGCTGTCGCAAGCTTGTGCAGCACGGGCTCGGCCTTGGTGAGATGAGCGGCGAGTTGCCCGGGCTCACCGTCGCGGGACCAACCCTCACGGGCCTCCTTCGCTTCGCGAATGACGACGAGATTGGTCTCGCGACCACCGGAGACAGGGTAATGCACGGCATGGCGGCCCGGGCCGAGATGCAGGGTCACGACGYCGGGCGCGGCGCGGCCGCCGGCGTTGGGTACCAGGGTCCGCCAGGCCTCATAGCCGGTGAAGACCGGCGGAGCGTTATCACCGATGAGTTCGCGGCTGCGCGACCAGAGCCCGTCGGCGCCGACCAGCGCCAGTGCCGAAATGGTCTCCAACTGGCCGGCTTCGGTCGCGAGCGTCGCGGTGATGCCGTCCGCGTTCTGGGCGATGTCGCGCAGGCCGCGGCCGACGATGAGCCGGATGCCGCGCAGGGAACGGGCGGCGTCGAGCAGCAGAGTGYGCAGGTCGGTTCGGCGTATGGTGCGGAAGGGTGTTCCGGAGCCGGCGGCGGTCATCGGCATTTCTGCCAGCGGAGAGCCATCCTGCCAGCGTCGCACAACGAGGCGTTCGGCAACCACAGAGGCGCGCTTGACGGCGAGGCCGAGATCGAGAGCTTCGAGAACATGCCCGGCATTTGGCGAAAGCTGGATGCCGGCACCGGTTTCCCCGAAGCCGGTGCGCTTTTCCGCGACCGTCACGGAGAAGCCGCGCCGCGCGAGTGCAATGGCGGCTGTAAGTCCGCCGATGCCGGAGCCGGCGATCAGGATATGGGGAGCGGACACGGCTGTCTTCGGCAATCGGATGCGCCAGAAACCGGAACGACCGGTCGCGATCGGAAGCGGCGGGCGCCTTGAACGCCGGCGCCCGTCACGCTGCCTTGGCTGCCTCGTGATGGGCGCATTCCGGCGGCGTGCAGGCGCCTGCCGACAGCGAGGGCTCGTATTTGAACAAGGTCGAGCAATAAGGGCAGATGATCTCGCCGTCTGAGCCCATGTCGAGGAAAACATGCGGGTGATCGAAGGGCGGCTTGGCCCCGATGCACATGAATTCCTTCGCGCCGACATGAATGACGRCAACGCCGGGCTGGTTATGGAAATGCGGGATGCCCGTATCGGCCATGGATCATGCTCTTGCGTTGATTTGCCCCACCTCTAACCCGTCACGCCGGCCCGCGCCAGTGTGCGCAAGCGCCTCAGGGCGCCCGGAAGCAGGCACCTGCAATCGATCCGGTGCGCGCGCTTTCCTCCCGGGTGAGCGTGTTTGACAGGACTTTTTGCCAGAGTCCGTCGCGCTTGAGGCCATCGATCGCGCAATTGCAGGCCTTCTCGCACACTTGCAGCGAGGTTTCGGCGCTGACACAGCTGCGCAGGCAGGAGATCAGAAACGGGCGCGCTTCCTGCTCGGGGCCGACGGCCAGCCGCATGACGATGAGCAGCACTCCGATGAAGATCGGCTGGTGCAGCAGGTAGACGCTGAGGCTGTGCCGCCCGCCCCAGGCGATGACGCGGGCCGGCAGCGAGCGCGCCTGCCAGTGGCTCCAGCTTCCCTGCCTGGCGAGCGCCATCTTTCCGAGAGCCATGCCTGCCAGCACGCATCCGAACCAGGGCACGATCGGTACGAAATCGGCGGTTGCCCCGGAGACATGAGCGAAGCCGAGCCAGAGCAGCCAGGGTTGATCGAGCATTTGCGGCGCAGGAAGCAGTGGCAGCGCGAATAACAGGGCGCTGAACAGGAGCAGGACAGCGGCCGGCAGTCGCAGGAAGGGCAGGGCGAGCACGCTGGAGAGCGCGATATTGTGGAGGATGCCGAAGTAGATGAAGCTCTCCGGCATGGCGAACCAGGTCGCGATCGTGACCAGCGCCGCGGCGCCTACGACCATGGCCAGCCGGCGGAAATAGGCGGACAGGTTCACGCCCCTGCGCGTCGCCAGCACCAGGCTGAAGCCGACGATGGTCAGGAAGGACCCTGCGATCAGGCGCGCGAAGGCGCTCCAGCCGGGATGGGCGGGGACATCGGTTGCAATCAGGTCAAAATGGGAAAGATCATAGGCGAAGTGGTAGACGAACATCGCCAGCAGAGCGAGGCCGCGGGCAAGATCGACAAGGTCGATCCGGCGGCGTGGAAGCGACGATGTCGGGGCCGTCTCAGCGTGGCTCATATCAGCCTTCATAGGCAAGCGGCGGAAACACAGCTACACAAAGTCGCTCCTGCATGGCAGGTGAAGACCCCCCGCAGCTTCCGCGACGTGCCATGCAGAAATTCTCCTCGGACGGCGTCAATCTCGCCTTCATCGACCTCGCCCCGACCAATGACGCGCCGCGCGGCGAGAGCATCATCCTGGTCCATGGCTTTGCCTCCAGCCACATGGTCAACTGGGTCAATACGCAGTGGACGAAGACATTGACCCATGCGGGTTACCGTGTCGTTGCGCTCGACAATCGCGGCCACGGCCAGAGCGACAAACCGCATGAGCCGGAGGCCTATTCCTCGCACATCATGGCGGAGGATGTGCGCCGCCTGATGGATCACCTCGAGATCGCGCGGGCGGACGTGATGGGTTATTCGATGGGCGCGCGCATCTCGGCCCATCTCGCGCTTGCCCATCCGCAGCGCCTGCGTTCGCTGCTGCTCGGCGGGCTCGGCATTCATCTTGTCGAGGGCGTCGGCCTGCCGCTCGGCATTGCGGATGCGATGGAGGCTCCCTCGCTCGATGTCCTGAGCGACCCGATGCAGCGGATGTTCCGTGCCTTTGCGGACGCCAACAAGAGCGATCTCAAGGCACTCGCAGCCTGCATTCGCGGGTCGCGGCAGACGCTCACGCCAGACGAGGTCGGCCGCATCGCGATGCCGACCCTGGTCAGCGTCGGAACCAAGGACGATGTCGCGGGCTCCGGGCAGGAACTCGCGGCTCTCATTCCGAATGCGGAGGCTTTCGCGATCGAGGGGCGCGATCACAACCTCGCAGTTGGGGACAAGACCCACAAGCAGGCCGTGCTCGATTTCCTCAGATGGCTCTGAGCCGACGATTTCATCGCCCCGCGATGACATGCCGGCGGATGCAACGGTTTGGGGCGGATATCCCAGGTTTGATGCCGGTTTCCCTGCGGTCCAGGCAGGGCAAGGCAGCGTTCTTGTTTGGCATTGCAGCATGGCGCCGTGCTAGAGTGCGGTTCTGAAACACACCGTATTCCGGAGAACGATCATGCCGTCAGGGCGCTCCGTCGTAGAATCGCGCCACCCGGTCACCGGGCTCGACAGGGTCGATCCGGTTTGGACTCGGCTGCGGCGCGAGGCCGAACAGGCGCTCGGCATCGAGCCAGCGCTGGGCAGCCTGATTCTGTCGTCGATTCTCAACCAGCCGAGTTTCGAGGCGGTGGTCGGCCATCGCGTGGCGGCGCGGCTCGCGCATCCCGCTCTCGGGGCGGATCTGATCGAGCAGGCCTTTGCCGAGGCCATCGCTGCCGACCCCGAGATCGCCCAGGGCATGCGCGCCGATGTTCTTGCGGTGCTCGACCGTGACCCGGCCTGCAAGCGGCTGATCGAGCCCGTGCTGTTCTTCAAGGGCTTCCACGCCCTGCAGGGCCACCGGCTGGCGCATTGGCTGCTCAACCAGGGGCGTCGCGATTTCGCGCTTTATCTGCAGAGCCGTTCCTCCGAAGTATTCCAGACCGACATCAATCCCGCGGCGCGCATCGGCAAGGGCATTTTCCTCGACCATGCAACGGGCCTCGTGGTCGGCGAAACGACTGTGATCGAGGATGACGTCTCGATGCTGCAGGACGTGACGCTGGGCGGCACCGGCAAGGAGAGCGGCGACCGCCATCCGAAGATCCGCAAGGGGGTCCTGATCGGCGCCGGCGCCAAGATCCTCGGCAATATCGAAGTCGGCAAATGCGCCCGTGTCGCAGCCGGTTCAGTCGTGCTGACTGCGGTGCCGCGCAACACCACCGTTGCCGGCGTACCCGCAAAGGTAGTCGGGGAAGCGGGCTGCGCCGAGCCGTCGCGCTCCATGGATCAGATTCTCGCCGGCGACTGCGGCGCTCACATCTGAGCACCAATCCGTCCTGACGCCTGCAGCCAATCCGCGACCTCCTGGCGGCGGGGGTGACCTTGTGCCGGCAACAGCAGGGTCATCCGGTCCGGTGTCGTCAACGCAGGTCCAAGCGGCGCGACCAGCCGACCATCGGCAAGATAGGGCTGGAGCAGGCTGAGCCGGCCCATCAGCACGCCAGCACCCGACAGCGCAGCATCGAGCGCGACGCTGTAGAGCGAGAATGACGGGCCACGCGCCGGATCGACGCTCTCACCGGCGTCGATGGAGGCCAGCCAGCGCGCCCAGTCGCCGCGCCAGACCGCGTCGTGCAGCAGGGTCTCATCAGCGAGGCCGGCAACGGTCTGGAGCCGGGATGCGACGGCGGGAGAGCAGACCGGTGTGATCGCATCAGGGTCGAGCACGAGCGCCGATGGAGCGGCCTTGCCATCCCCAAGATAGAAGATTGCGATGTCGCAAAGCTCGTGCCTTGTGTTCGGTGGTTGCTCCATGGCCGAGACCGAGACCTGCAATCCGGGGAACGCTTGCTGAAGCCCGGCAAGACGCGGTGAGAGCCATAGCTGGGCGATGCAGGGCAGGGCGGCGATGGTGAGCGTGCGGCTCTCATGCCCTCCGCCCAGTTCCAGCATCGACGATGCCAGCAGATCAAAGCCGCGGCTGAGGCGCGGCAGCGCCGCACGGGCAGCCGGCGTCAAGGCGACACCTTGTGGCAACCGCCGGAACAGCTGGACCCCGAGCGCTGCCTCCAGCTGTCGGATCTGCTGCGTCACCGCGCCAGCCGTCACTCCGAGTTCCTCTGCTGCCTTGGCAAAACTCTCGCAGCGCGCGGCGGCCTCGAAGGCACGTAGCGCGTTGAGTGGGGGCAGACGGGGGCGTGGTGGCGTCACGGGCATGGCGACCTGTCGGAGCCTTAGATTTTCTCTGTCTTGCGGCGACGATAACTCGTTTGCGCCACCTGCGGCAAACGGCTCCAATCACGGCGTACCGCGCGTTGCGGTTCGACCGGATGGAGAAACGGACATGGCGGCGTTGGGCAGGCGCGACTGGGTGCCAGCGGCAAGCGAGGACTACGTGCTCACGGTCGCCGAGACCGTCGCCCTGCAGGATCTCGATGCGACCGAGCGGTCGATCCAGGCGTTGACGACGGAGAACCGCGCGATCCACGAGCGCGATTGCGTCAATCTCAACCCCGCAACCAATATCATGAACCCGAAAGCGGAGGCGGCGCTCTCGGCCGGCCTGGGCGCGCGGCCTTCGCTCGGTTACCCCGGCGACAAATATGAGATGGGGCTCGAGGCGATCGAGAAGATCGAGATCATTGCCGCGGAGCTCGCGGCACAGGTCTTTGGTGCCCGCTACGCAGAAATCCGGGTGCCGTCGGGTGCCATCGCCAATCTCTATGCCTTCATGGCGGTGGCGAAGGCGGGGGACTGCATCATCGCTCCACCGGGCGATATCGGCGGGCATGTCACTCATCATGGCGCTGGCGCGGCCGGGCTTTACGGCGTCATCACCCATCCCGCGCCGGTCGACGCGCTGAACTACACGGTCGATCTCGGCAGGCTGCGTGAGGACGCATTGCGTCTCCGCCCGAAGCTGATCAGCATCGGCGGCAGCCTCAACCTGTTCGCGCATCCGATCCGCGAGATCCGCGCCATCGCGGACGAGGTCGGAGCGATCGTGCTGTTCGATGCCGCCCATATGTCCGGCATGATCGCCGGCCATGCCTGGCAGCAACCACTGCAGGAGGGAGCGCATCTGATGACGATGAGCACCTACAAGAGCCTGGGCGGTCCGCCTTCGGGCCTGATCGTCACCAATGACGCCGACCTTGCCAGGAAGCTCGATGCCATCGCCTATCCCGGTCTGACCGCCAATTTCGACGCGGCAAAATCGGCATCTCTCGCCATTACGCTGCTCGACTGGAAGGCGCATGGCCGCGCCTATGCGCAGATGATGGCGCAGACCGCGAAGGCGCTGGCCGATGCCCTTGTCGAACGGCAGGTCCCGGTCTTCGCGCGCGATCGCGGCATCACGACATCGCATCAGTTCGCCATCGAGGCGGCCCCCTACGGCGGCGGGCAGGCGGCCGCGAAACGGCTGCGCGAGGTCAACATCCTGAGTTGCGGGATCGGCCTGCCGATCGCGCCCGTCGCAGGCGATGTCAACGGCCTGCGGCTCGGGACGCCCGAGATCGTGCGCTTCGGCATGACAGCTGCCGACATGCCGGAGCTCGCCGGCTATATCGCTGAAGGTCTGAGCGGAGCTCGGCCCGCCGAGGCCGTTGCACGGGATGTCACGGCCTTGCGCAGCCGCTTCACGAAGCTGCACTTCATGCGCTGACGAGTGGCGGCCGGCGGGCAGGTGCGTACCGGCGCCGAAACCTCATGCGCCGGCCCGAAGCGTCGAACGCGGTTTCGGACCGATGCAAACACGGAGGATCAGCTCATCGGACCGGATACGAGACCCGGGGCGATGAGCTAGCCGCTGCGCTTCRCATAGCGATCAAGCATCTCGGCGCGCAGCGCAGCCTCGGAGACGAGATGCGCGCCGCCGAGCCAGATCGACTCGATTGCGCCGGTGCTGTCGCGGACCAGGCGTGCTGTCTCACCCGGGCTGTTGAAGCCCGACGCCTTGCTCAGGCGACCCTGGTCAGGAGCCTCGACCGCGATCTCTCCCGCGTCGAGAAAGGGCGTGAAGAGGGCCGGGCTGGCGCAGAGCACCTTGTTGCCGACGGGGACGAGATCGCCGCAGGCCCAGATGCTCCACCAGCGCCCAACCCAGCCTTCGGTCTCGGGTGAGGGGCCACCTTCATCGGAAAATGTCCGGACGATGTGGAGGATGCCGTCGAGCCATTGATGGGCCAACCCGTCAATGGCATTGGTCAGGACCGAGATCGTCAGGTCCTGCTTCGGCAGGACGACGGTACGGGTGATGAAGCCCTGGAAACCACCGGAATGGCCGAACCATTTCCAGTCGCCATGTCCGCCGGAAATCGTGCCAAGGCCGTAATGGCGGCCAAGACTGGCTTCGTCGTCGGGCCAGAGACGGCGGCTCATCTCGCGGCGACTGAGCGCAGACAGGATGCTGCGCTCTGCCTGCGGTGAAAGCTGCGCGAAGTAACGCGCGACGTCTGCGGCAGTAGCCACGAAGCCGGCGGCGGAGGTCATGGCGTGTCCGGGGTTGTCTCCGGGAATGACCACCCTGCGCCCAAGAGGCATTCTGGGGCTATGACCCTTGGCCATGGGGCGGTCTGCCCAGAGCCCGATATCAGGGCGGGTTTCGCTGAGTTGCGCAGGTGCGACGACCTCGGCGGCAATCCAGTCACGATAGGCCTGGCCCGTCACGGCTTCGATGACGAGGCCGAGAAGGCCGAAGCCATGGTTCGAGTATTTGAAGCGCTGCGAGGGCGGAAAGGGCTGCGCAACCGAGAGATCGGCGAGCAGCTCGTCCTTGCTGAGATAGGGCTTGCGGTCGAAGAACTGGCCGTTGTCGGCGCCATCTCGGGTCAGGCCGGCGCTGTTCGAGAGCAGTTGCGCCAGGGTCACGGCGGCGACGTCAGGATGCAGGCCGGTGACAAAGCTGCCGACCTTGTC
The DNA here is from genome assembly GCF_056399325.1 of Allobosea sp. 01N443. NCBI lineage: Bacteria > Pseudomonadati > Pseudomonadota > Alphaproteobacteria > Hyphomicrobiales > Alloboseaceae > Allobosea > Allobosea sp. 01N443. The sequence continues at coordinate 20,522 of NZ_JBFTRC010000037.1, read as the reverse complement.
ATCGAGCCTGATGCGGCCCGCCTCGACCAGTCGCAGGATCCCGGCTGCCGTGAACGTCTTGGAATGCGAGGCGATGCGAAAGCCGTGGCGCGGCGTCAACGCTTCTCCGGTCTCGATGTCGGCGCTGCCGAAGGCAGCCTCCAGGACGATCTTCTGGCCGCTCGCGATGGCCACGGCGCAGCCCGGCTGATCGTGATGGCGGCGCTGGAATTCGAGCCAGCTCGAGACATAATTCAGGGCAGCGGGCAGCCAGGGCGTCATCGGGCAATCCATCATTGGCGATGTGGGGGATGGAACATGGCACGATCACCGCGAGGGCGGCAGATATGCAGGAGCAAGCGCTGCCATGCGAGCGTGACGCAGCGCGAGGCCCGGATCTCAGGTTGAACGCGGGCGTGACAGCGTTTCGCTTGCCCTCGCAGCCCGGCCATGGCATCCGTCCCGCCACTCTGAAAGGACCAACCAGTGGACAAGACAGAACTCGCCAAGCTCGAAGCCTATCTTCGGCGCACCTTCGCCAATCATGGCATCAGCGTGCGGGCGCGCATGAAGAAGACCGATTCCGCCGAGGTTTATCTGGGTGAAGAGTTCATCGGCATCATCCATGTCGACGACGAGGATGGCGACCGCTCGTTCAACTTCACCATGGCGATCCTCGACGTCGATCTCGAAGGCTGAGGGCCATCAGCGGCTCAGCGCATCATCCCATCGATGGTGCGCCTGACGCCGCCGACCATCAGCTCCCAGTCGGCGATGACGGCGCGCGGGAAGCGGATGTTCACGTCAAGTCCGCGATGCCGGAAGGTGACGCGGCAGAGTTCGTCGAGAGGGGCGGGGCCGGTGTTCACCGGGCAGCGCGCTGCAAAGCCTCGCCCATCCGGGACCGAAACGTAGAGCTCGTCGCCCTCATAGGGTGAGCCCTTGCGGAACCCGCGTACGACAAGCCCGCCCGGATTGGACCAGACCGTCGGAGTCAGGAAGCGGGCATAGACCGAGAGCTGTGTCGCCGGCTCGTTGACCTTGTCGGGCGGGCTCAACGTKACCAGTAGCTTGCGTCGGCTTTGGGCGGTCACGGGACCGAAACTCGGCCAGTCGAGACGCAGCCGGGTCATGCCGACCACCCGCTCGCTGTCTTCCTGTTCGGAGCCGGCCAGATCCTGGGGAACCAGAAGCGAGACCTGGCCGACGCGCGCCGGCTGGTGCTGGGTCACAGGAGCTGCCGCCAGGCGATGGCCGTAGAGAGCGTATCCGGTTGCTGCGGCGGCAACCAGCAGGATCGCGCCGGCCGCCTTCCAGAGCGCGCCGTCAGCGCGAGGCAGGGGCGGCGGCGGCCGATTCAGGCGTGCGCGGACCACGGTCGTGAGGCCGGCGGCGCGTTGGGGCGAATGGTGCGCGTATGCGGTCAAGATCCAAGCACCTCGATAACAGGTGCCAGTGACTGAATCAGACGCGCCTTAATGCTCCGTAAACCATGCGGATTGCGCGAGGATTGCCGCGCGGCGCAAGGGTTAACCATCGCTAACGAGATTTCTTCACACTTCGTAAACCATGCGGCACAGTGCAGGTGCGTTCTCGCCCGGAGCCGTGACGTTGCGTATCGAACCCGCTGCCGTCGAGGCACTCCAGTCCCTGTTCATCGGCTTTGCCTTTGCCGGGCTGATGGCGAGCGCCTTCGAGCTGTTCACCGAGAAGCGTGCTGATTTTCAACTGCTGCAGACGGGAGGGTTGGCCGCGGTCGCGAGCGTGCCGGTCGTCGTCTTCAGCGCGCCGTTTCTCATCCTTCGCAATACCGTGAGGGGCCGCCGCAGCGATGGCCGGCCCTTTGCCTTCGTCATGCTGGCGAGCATGGGGGCGTCTCTCTGGAGCGTCGCCTCGGGGCGCGTGGTGCTCGACCTGCTGCATTACGTCGGCGGCGCTTGACGGGGCGGCCGGCCGACCTGCAATCCTCGCGGCAGGTTTGCAGAAGGATGATCCGCCCATGCCGCTCTATTCGCTCGACGGGACTGCCCCCGAATGCCCCGCCGCAGGCCAGTGGTGGCTTGCGCCCGATGCGCATGTGATCGGCAGGGTGAAGCTCGCAGCCGGCGTCGGAATCTGGTTCGGCGCAGTGCTGCGTGGCGACAATGAATGGATCGAAATCGGCGAAGGCAGCAATATCCAGGAGGGCTGCGTCCTGCACACCGATATGGGCTCGCCGCTGCGCGTCGGAGCCGGCTGCACCATCGGCCACCGGGCGATCCTGCATGGGTGCATCATCGGAGAGAACAGCCTGATCGGGATGGGCGCGACGGTACTGAACGGCGCGAAAATCGGCCGCAACAGCCTGGTCGGCGCCAATGCTCTCGTGACCGAGGGCAAGGAGTTTCCGGAGAACTCGCTGATCGTCGGGTCTCCCGCCCGCGCCATCCGCACGCTCGACGAGGCGGCGATTGCCGGCATTGCAGGCTCGGCCCGTGCCTATGTCGCGCGCTGGAAGCAGTTTGCCGTCGGGCTCAAGCAGATCGGCTGAAGCAGCGGCCCGAAGGGCGGATTGCGGTTTTCAGGAAGGCCGGCGCACACGCAGAAGTTCAGATCCTCGGTCCGGGTACGATATCTGGTCCGATCATCCAACCGCACCGGCCAGGGCCGGAAACGAGACGGGCCGACGCCTCGGGGGGAAGCGTCGGCCCTATGGCGAAACCCGGCCTGGGGACGGGGTGGGGTGGGGACGTGACCGAGCCTCGCCGTCCATGTGGCCGCGGCAGCCTGGTGCTGCGGCCAATCTTGTTCGTCTTCAGCGAGCCGAAGCGACAGTCGGCGTCGAGAGTCCGCCGAGCGAGGTCCAACCCGTCTGATACTGCGACTCGCGCTTGACGTAGACGTAGCCGGTCTGGCTCCACGGCAGGATCGCGTTGCGCTTGTTGTCGAGCACATAATCACCGCGATCCGTACGGATCATCAGCACGGCGTGGCCGGCATTTTCCTCGTCGATCACGACGGTCATCAACATGGCGCGACGGGGCACACCGGCTTCGGCAAGACGCTTGCGCTTGAGCAGGGCGTAATCCTCGCAGTCGCCCTTGCCGTCGGTCGGGATGTCCCAGCGATCGACGACGCCCCAGTGGTCCTGGTCCGTGATCGCTTCGATCTCCCGATTTGTCTTGTTGTTGAGAGCAATAATCGTCTTCCAGAGCTTTGGCGTCATCTCGACACGCTCGGGCTCCTGAGTATTGACCGCGCATTCGACCGGATTGCGCTTGCAGAAATCCGTCCAGGCATAAGGCGCCCGGGCATCGCCCGAAGCTGCAATCGGCATGGCGGCGGCCGGTAGAGCCGCAACCTGTTGGGCCTGAACCGATGAAATTCCAGCAACTGCGATCAGCGCAGCCAGAACTGTACCCCGATGAATAGAAAGCATGTCGTCCCCTTTCCTGTCCCTGGGGCAGACGATGCGTGAGGCAGATGGATGTCGCTTGAAATGGAAACAAGCAATTTTATGTAATCAGGCGCTACGTATTCGGATCATCTGACAGTATAAATCAACGCCAAATGCCGAAGTAAGAAATGTGAGCGCTGCGTTCTCGATTCGTTAACTGTGGCAGGTCTGAATGTTGTGGGCAGGTTTCATTAACGCTGTGGGGAAACGCGACGAGGCGCGCCCCCGACTGAGGGCAGCGAGCTGTCCCTCATGTCACACTCCGCTCAGGCGAGGCGTACGGCCGGAATCCGTAGACGAGCCCATGTGGGGGGCGCTCCGGCATGGCGCTTGGATTTCAGCGCGTCGCCCCGACGCCGCACGTTGAGACATCGACGGGCTGACACCCCGGCCTAGGTCCCGAAACAGCCAGACCACGCTGACGCCCGGGCGTCATGCATGAGACGATGTCTTGAAAGAGAGAGGGGGCGATGGGCCGCCCGGATCAGAGCTCGAGATTCTCGTCGAGCACATCGGCAGAGAGCGGGAAGCGGAACTCCGCCGCGTAGCCGCCATCGAACCGGCGGACGACCTTGGCTGCCGTGCCGCCGATCTTGACCGGCGTGTTGATCGGTAGTTGCTGCTCGGTTGAAAAGGCGACGCCCGACAACGAGATGTCGATCACCCGCACGACGTGCTCCGAACCGTCATCGAGCGTCAGCATCGAGCGGGGATTGCGCGGAATGATGCGCTCGTGACGCCGATCCTCCGGCAGTCCCAGTTCATCGCGATTGGCCAGCCATGTCAGCTGGGCGGTGAATTTCTCGCGCTTGCGGCTGGTCGCGGTGATGGTCATCGCGAAGCCTTCCAGCGTGGTGCGGACGGCAATGCCCTCAATACGGCCGAGATGTTCGAGATAGACGATGACCCGTTCGCCGGGATGGGCCTTGGCGGGGGCGACGAGATGCAGGCCGCCCGGGGAGATGTCGACCGTCTGGCAAGGGTATTCCATGCGGTTCGGAAGCATGTAGCGTCCGAGCAGCACGACCTTCATACGCTGATGCCGCCTGCGCTCGACAGGGCGGATGGCCGGACGGGAGGTGTGCTGCGCACTAAGCATCGGATCAGCCTGATTTGGGCCGACCCTAGCGGCGGGAGGGTTAACGATACGTTAGATCTTCAGTTTCTGCCGCCCGGAAGGACCAGGAATTTTGGCGGCATGACGCGTGCAACGGGTTCAGGCGCACGCTGGCTATGGGCCGACGGCCACAGCATCCGGAGCGAGATCATGCGCATGGAGGCCAAGGTGTCGAGCCCAAGCCATTCCGGCGTCAGGGCGGGCGAGAGCGCCCCGAGAACGCGTGCATGGGTCCGACCGCGATAGCGCAGCGGCAGCAACAGCAGTTCGAGATAGACCGGAGAGCCGTTCATGGTCTCGGCCGAGAGGCCAGCGACGGCGCCGGCGGATTCATCCATCACGGTTTGCACGAGGCGGCGCATTTCGCCCTGGGCTTCCACGTCCGGCCAGAGTGCGGCAAAGGCGCGTCCGCGCAGTTCGCTGCCGAAGAGCGCACAGAGCCGCGTGCCGGCCAGCCGAAAGACGGGCCCGATCGGCTCATTCTCGAGAACGAACGTGTCGGCGAGGGCATGACRCAGCGCACCTGGCTCGATCTCGCCCCGTTCCGGCGCGGAACGCTCGCCGCGCAGCACGTCCCAGTAATCGAACACAAGGCGGGTGCTCATGTTTTTCATTCTGACATCCTGTCCTGTCTGCGTACGCCGCAAGTCCGAATACGTGTCGTAAGGACACATATTCGTCAGAGCGCGGGACGTTTCGGTCCCTGCCGAATCGCGAGACGCAGTGGGCATGCCGTCTTGCCATGGGGGGCGGACAGGACGACGGGCGCAGGCTCGTTAGGGTTAACGAAATCTTAGCATTGTGGATAACCCGTTAAAATGCTTATCAAATGCAAGCCAATTCGAGGGCCGGCCGCGAGGTGGGCCCTGGGGTCATTCGGGGTGAATGGGGGGCGTGACCGTGCTGCCGATGCTTCGCGCAGCGGCAGGGCCACAGCCGAGAAGGGGGAGGGCCGGTGGCTCTCCCCTTTTTCATTCGGCCCGCGCAAAAGGAAGCATCGGCCGGCTTGCRTCGCAGGTGCAGCTTCGGCAAGGGTTGCGTAGCATGTCCCAGATTCCTGCCGGCCCGTCGGCCCCGCCAGAGCGCGAACCGATCCTGAACCTGCCATCCGCCGTCGTCTGGCTGATCGCCGCACTCGCGCTGATCCAGGCCGGGCGCTCCGTGCTGTCGGAATATGACGACTTCGTCCTGATGTCCTGGCTCGCTTTCGTGCCGGCACGGCTGAGCCTCTGGCTCGACCCTAGCCGTGCGCAGGACATGCTCGCCGAGTTGACGCAAAGGATGGCCGGGCAGGATCTGGCGGACCGGTTGCAGCTTGTGCGGTTGCTGATTGCCGATGGCGGCCCACGCCTCTGGACCTTGCTCACCTATGGTCTGCTGCACGGCTCCTGGGTGCATCTGCTATCAAATGTCGTCTGGCTTGCGGCCTTCGGCAGTCCGGTGGCGCGTCGCCTCGGAACCGGGCGCTTTCTCAATCTGATGGCGCTTTCGACGATCGGCGGCGCTCTGCTGCACTGGTGGTCACGCGATCTCGATGTGCTGCCTTTGGTTGGCGCCTCGGCGGCCGTTTCAGGGGCGACTGCCGCCGCGATCCGCTTCGTCTTCGCACCTGGCTTGCGCTTTGGTGGGTTGGCGGATGACGCCGTGGTGCGCTCGATTCCTGCGGAACCTTTCGGGCATCTCTGGCGCAATCCACGCGCCCTGATCTTCATCGTGATCTGGTTCGCCACGAATTTCCTGTTCGGCGCCGGGCTGGTTCCGATCCTGGGCGAGGACACCAGCATTGCCTGGGAGGCGCATATCGGCGGCTTTCTCGTCGGACTGCTGCTGTTCCCGCTGCTCGATCGCGGCGCGGTACGGCGCTGAGGGGGCCCGAAGCCGCCAATCTGCCCGCGGCTTCGCGCCATTCGCCTTGCCGTCGCCCCGGTCTTCGCCCACACTCCCGGTTCTGCGAAGGGCTTGCGACGGCCTCTTTGGCGACTTGACCCGTCATCGGCCGGGCAACGCTCCCGTTGATTTCGCGCGCCAGGGCGATGGTGCGCCAAACAGGAGGAACGCGTTCATGAACGTCGCGCAGATTCTCGGTAACAAGGGGCACGATGTCATCTCGGTGCAGCCGCATCGTACGCTCGCCGAGGCAATCCGCACGCTTGGCGAGAAGCGTATCGGCGCAGTCGTGGTCGCTGGCGCCGACGGCAGCTTGCTCGGAATCCTGTCCGAAAGAGACATCATCCGCGCTCTTGCCGAAACTGGGACGGCCGCATTGGAGAGCCCGGTCTCGCGGATCATGACGGCCAAGGTCGTTACCTGCCGCCATGAGACCAGCGTTGATGAGTTGATGGAGCTGATGACGGTGGGCCGCTTCCGCCATGTTCCGGTGCTTGAGAACGGGCGGGTCACGGGGATCGTCTCGATCGGGGACGTCGTGAAGCACCGTGTCGCCGAGATCGAGGCCGAGAGCCGGGCCATGCGGGATTACATCGCGATGGCCTGAGGCCGGTCTGCCCTGCAGAGCGAGCAGCCCGGATCAGTCGGCCGCGATGTGATTGCTCGCGACCATGGCCGCGATCTCGTCGAGCGCGCGCCGTGCGGCGACGCGGCCGAGTTCCATGGCCTCATCGGCCCGATGGAAATCGAACAGGCCGACCTTGGCGAGCTTGGGCCCGATCATGACGTCGGGCGGATCGCCGGCCAGCCGCGAGCGCGAGATGCGATCCTGGGTGATGTTGAAGGCATCGACCATCACGCCGGCGAGCCCGGGCTGATCGTTGCTGGCGCGGCCAAGGAAGCCGCGCATGCGCCGTGCCGCACCGCTGATGCCGTCCAGCCAGCGCGAAGTCGGGCGAATGTCGAGCTCGGGCAGGGGTTCGGGGTCCGGATCCGAGCTGTGGTTCTGGATGGTGGTGCCGCGTCCCGAGAGGTCGCTGTTGAGGTTGACGCAGATCACGACATCGGCGCCAAGCGCGCGTGCGGCGGTGACTGGCACAGGGTTGACCAGGGCGCCGTCCATCAACCAGCGCCCGCCGAGCTTCACCGGATCGAAGACGCCGGGCAGCGCGTAGGAGGCACGCAGGGCCTCGACGAGTGGGCCATGGGTCAGCCAGATTTCGTGGCCCGTGCCGAGTTCTGTCGCCACTGCGACGAAGCGCTGCGGCAGGGCCTCGATGCGGATGCCGACAAGGTCGCGTTCAAGCAGGCGCTTCAGGCGACCACCGGAGATGAGGCCCGCGCCACCGATGTGGAAGTCCATCAGTCCGACGACACGGCGCTTGGTCAGGCCCATCGCGAATTCGGTCAGCGCCGGCAGCTTTCCCGCGGAAAAGCAGCCGCCGACCACGGCGCCGATCGATGTTCCGGCAATGACATCGGGGGCGAAGCCCGCTTCCGTCAGGACCTCGATTACGCCGATATGGGCCCAGCCGCGCGCAGCTCCACCACCGAGAGCAAGGCCGATCCYTGGTCTGCTGCTGCGCCGCAGCAGCGGTTCGATACTAAGGTCATTCATAGAGGCCACGCCGCCGCCCATTCCAAAGGCCCGTCGAGCAATACCATCCCATAACATGATCCCGACCCTCCGCGGGTGGATCATCGTCTCGCGAGAAAGTGAGGAGAACCTGAATCACACGCGCGACGGTTGCGCCTAACAAGCGGATTTGACAGAAAAATGTTAGATTGGTGAAAGGATTGCCAACGCGGCCCTGCATCACGTGGCGAGCAAGGTGAGAGGTTCGACTGCGGCATCGCGCAGCGGCTTCACCCGGTAAAAGCACGAGTGCCGGCCCGTGTGGCAGCACCCGCCATCGCCCGCGACCTTCACCTTCAGCCAAATGGCATCCTGGTCGCAGTCGACGCGCATCTCGAGGATGGTCTGGACCTGTCCGGAGGTGGCGCCCTTGTGCCAGAGCTCCTTGCGCGAGCGCGACCAGTACCAGGCTTCCCCCGTCGCGATGCTGCGTTGAAGGGCTTCGGCGTTCATATGGGCGACCATCAGGAGTTCGCCCGTCTCGGCGTCGGTCGTCACGCAGGTGACGAGGCCGCTGGTGTCGAAGCGCGGCGCCAGCGTCGTGCCTTCCTCGAGCGCATGCTTGTCGGACAAAACGGGGAAGCTGGACATTGGCGGCTCCGCAGCAGGACAGGGCGCATCTCGCGAGGCGCCCCTTATCATGGTGGCGGTGGTTATCGCCAATGCTGCGTCGCGCCAATCCTACAGGCCAGGTGACTTGACCATGGTGAAGAAGCGGACCTGTTCGGCAGGGTCCTTGAACACGCCGGTATATTGCGTGGTCAGCGTCGATGAGCCTTGCTTCAGCACGCCCCGCATCGACATGCACATGTGCTCGGCCTCCACCAGAACGGCGACGCCGCGCGGTTCGAGCGCCTTGTCGATGATCCGGGCAATCTGCGCCGTCATGGCCTCCTGGGTCTGGAGGCGCCGAGCGTAGACATCGACGATGCGGGCCAGCTTCGACAGGCCGACAACGCCCTTCGCGGGGTAGTAGCCGATATGCGCCTTGCCGACGAAAGGCACCATGTGGTGCTCGCAATGCGAATGGAACGGGATGTCGCGGACGAGGACCATGTCCTGATAGTTGTCGACCTCCTCGAAGACCCGGTCGAGGATCTCGTCGGGATTTTCGGAGTAGCCCCTGTAGAATTCCTTGTAGGCCTTGGCGACGCGCTGCGGCGTTTCAAGCAGGCCTTCGCGGGAGGGGTCGTCGCCCGCCCACAGAAGGAGGGTACGCACAGCCTCCTCGGCCTGCTCCTGGGTCGGACGCCTGTCTGGAAACTTGTCAGCGGAGGGGCTGAGAGCCCTCTCGACGGACAAGGACTTAACCACAGGGATCATGTGGTGCCTCCCGTTACGGTTCGTGTCCCAAGGCCTAGCGATGCAGATTCGGCGGGTCGCCGTGACATCGCGTCGCCTCGTAAGAATTGCGACAAGTTCTGCTCCTGCGGCATCATCGGGCGCCACCCATCTCCCGCACGCAGGCGTTCCACCCTATATTGGAACCGCGCGCCGGTCATTCCAGAGCCGGCGAGGACCAAGTCATGCTGAGCGACGTCTACAACAAACGCATCCTGGAACTGGCAGGAAACATCCCGCTGCTCGAGCGATTGCCGACGCCGGACGCGACTGCGACCGCGCATTCCAGGCTGTGCGGCTCCACCGTCACCGTCGATCTGACGATGGACGGCGATGTCGTCACCGGCTTCGGGCATGACGTCAAAGCCTGCGCGCTTGGGCAGGCGTCCTCCTCGATCATGGCGCGCCAGGTCATCGGGTCCACGGCCGGCGAACTTCGCGCGGTTCGCGAGCAGGCGCGTGCGATCCTGAAGGAGAATGCCGAGCCGCCCGCGGGCAAGTGGAGCGATCTCGCCGTTCTGGTGCCGGTGCGCGACTATAAGGCACGCCATGCCTCGACCATGCTGACCTTCGATGCCGTGGTCGACGCGATCGGTCAGATCGAGGCGGCGCGCGAGGCCGCGGCGCCGGCAGCCAAGGTTGCGGCGCTCAGGTGAGCCCCAGCGACTTTCGGATTTCGGGACGTGTTTCGTCGAAGCGCTGCCTGAAGGCTCGGTCCGCCAGAAGCGCATCGGCAACGTGTCGGCCGACCTTCTCGCCCGCCACGAGGTCGCTGGCATAATGGAAGCCGCAAACCAGCCGGCTCTCGCCATAGCTTGTGACGCGCTCCGCGAACTTGTCCTTCAGCTCCGGGGCAGCATCGCTGAGCAGTGCGGCATAGAGTGCGGCAGTCGCGGCATGGCCGGCGGGGAAGGAGGTCCCTTCCGGCCTGCCGCCGGGGCAGGGCTTGACCCTGACCTTGTTCCACATCGCAAAGGGCCGCGTCCGCGACGTCAGGCGGCGCACGCTGAGGAGCACGATGCCGAGTTCGATATTCGCTTCGCGAAAAAGCAGGCGAACCTCGCGGTGCTCGGAGAGGTGGGCGTCGATTCCCRTGCCTTCGAGAAAGCGATTGAGCGTCTGATATTGATCCGCGATCGCGGCTTTCTCGCGCTCCGGCGTCCGATTCAGCGTGATCTGAAGAACCTCTTCGAACTCCTTCCTGTGCTCGGGCGAGTTCATTGCCGGGGGCAGGCCGATGATCTTGGCGACATCGATCTTGCCGGGCTCAAGCCAGAGGAGGCTGTTCCGCTGCTGGGCAGGCGCTGATGTCAGCGACAAAAGCAAGGCAGCGGGAACCAGAATGGAGGTCGCGCCGATGCGGAAACGGGAGGCCGATCGCGGAGCGGAGCAAAGCATGAGCGAATCTCAAAATGAAACAGGTAATGACGAAGAATGATGAAATGACATCGGTGCGCGTGTTGTCACGTCTTTTTGCGCGTGCACCACGTTCTGGCGCGCATTGGTTGATCCGCGGTTACCAGCTGAGCATCTCGATGCTGATTGGACGCCAATGCCGGCATTGGCCGAGCTGCTCGAGTTACACGGATGAGGCGATCCAGCGCTTCGGGCTCTGGCGCGGTGGCTGGATCGGTGCCGCGCGGATCTGCCGCTGTACGCCGCTCGGCACCAGCGGCATCGATCTCGTCTGCGAGGAATTGCCGCCGAACTCCGCCTGGTACCAGCCCTGGTCCTATGGTCGCTGGCGCGGCGTGAATGCCCCGCCTCCGCTCGACGAGTGATCCTGCTACATCGATTGCCTGCGGCTGCCGGCTGGTATAGGCGAGGCGGGCGAAATCGGCTCGATCCCACTCGGCGCTTCGCAAAGCGTGAAGCCCTTGAACCGGATGCGGGTCTTCACGCGTTTCCCCGAACAGTATCCGGCCTTGGCTTACGGGGTTCGTTTCCCCGAGTGAGCAGGAGCGCGATCGATGACGATCTCCCTGACCTTTCCTGATGGCGCCACGCGCGAGTTTCCTTCCGGCATCACCGGAAAGGAGATTGCCGGCGGCATTTCCCCCTCTCTGCTGAAGCGCACCGTCGCCATGGCGCTCGACGGCACCGTCGTCGATCTCGGCGATGCAATCGACCGCGATGCGAAGATCGAGTTCCTCAACCGCGAGGATCCGCGCGCGCTCGAGTTGATCCGCCATGATTGCGCCCACGTGCTCGCCGAAGCCGTGCAGGAACTCTATCCCGGCACGCAGGTCACCATCGGCCCGGTGATCGAGAACGGCTTCTTCTACGATTTTTTCCGGAACGAGCCGTTCTCTCCAGAGGATTTCGCGCCGATCGAGAAGAAGATGCGCGAGATCATCGCGCGCGACAAAGCCTTCACCAAGGAAGAGTGGAGCCGCGACAGGGCCAAGCAATTCTTCCGCGACAAGGGTGAGGCCTTCAAGGTCGAGCTCGTCGATGCGATCCCGGAAGACCAGACCCTGAAGATGTACGCTCAGGGTGACTGGATCGACCTCTGCCGCGGGCCGCACATGACCTCGGTCGGCAAGGTCGGCAACGCCTTCAAACTGATGAAGGTGGCTGGCGCCTATTGGCGCGGTGACAGCAACAATCCGATGCTGACGCGGATCTACGGCACCGCCTTCGCCAAGCAGGAGGAGCTCGACGCGCATCTCAAGCAGATCGAGGAGGCGGAGAAGCGCGACCACCGCAAGCTCGGCCGGGAAATGGACCTGTTCCATTTCCAGGAGGAAGGGCCGGGCGTCGTCTTCTGGCACTCGAAGGGCTGGCGCCTGTTCCAGGAGATCATCGCCTATATGCGCCGGCGGCTCGCCGCCGATTACGAGGAGGTCAATGCGCCGCAGATCCTCGACAAGTCGCTCTGGGAAACCTCAGGCCACTGGGGCTGGTATCAGGACAACATGTTCGCGGTGAAATCGGCCGGCGCGCTCGAGCATCCGAATGATCCGGAGAAGGACCAGCGCATGTTCGCGCTGAAGCCGATGAACTGCCCCGGCCATGTCCAGATCTTCAAGCATGGGCTCAAGAGCTATCGCGACCTGCCGATCCGGCTCGCCGAGTTCGGCGCGGTCCATCGCTATGAGCCCTCTGGCGCGCTGCATGGGCTGATGCGTGTGCGCGGCTTCACGCAGGACGACGCGCACATCTTCTGCGCTGAAAACGACCTGGCGGCGGAGTGTCTGAAGATCAATGACCTGATCCTCTCGGTCTATGCCGATTTCGGCTTTACCGACGATCTCGTCATCAAGCTTTCGACCCGTCCGGAGAAGCGCGTCGGTACCGATGCGATGTGGGACCACGCCGAAGACGTGATGACGAAGGTGCTGGATCTGATCGCCCGGCAATCCGGCAACCGGATCAAGACGGAGATCAACCCGGGTGAGGGCGCCTTCTACGGCCCCAAGTTCGAGTATGTCCTTCGCGATGCGATCGGGCGCGACTGGCAGTGCGGCACGACACAGGTCGACTTCAACCTGCCGGAGCGCTTCGGCGCCTTCTATATCGGCTCCGATGGCGAGAAGAAGACGCCGAGCATGGTGCACCGCGCGATCTGCGGTTCGCTGGAGCGCTTCACCGGCATCCTGATCGAACATCATGCCGGCCATTTTCCGCTCTGGCTCGCGCCGGAACAGATCCTGGTCTGTCCGATCACCTCCGAGGCGGATGCCTATGCCGAGCAGGTCACGATTGCCTGTATGAACCAGGGTCTCAGGGCACGTGCCGATCTTCGCAACGAGAAGATCAGCTACAAGGTGCGGGAGCACTCGCTTGCCAAGGTCCCGGTGATTCTGGCCGTCGGCAAGCGCGAGGCCGAGGAGCGCACGGTGACCGTGCGCCGTCTCGGCAGCCAGCAGCAGACGGTGATGAGCCTGGACGAGGCACTCGTGGCCTTCACGACCGAGGCGATGCCTCCGGATCTGGTTCGCCGCAGGGCCGAGATGGCAGCATCCTGAAGACGCTCGTTCATGCGGGGCTCGCCAAATCCGGGCCCCGCATGCCAGAGTGCCGGGGATGCTGACGGGATCTTATCGCAAGCGGCTCGAAGCCGATTTGAGTCGCTGGGTCGCTGAGGGGCTTGTCAGCTCCGACAGTGCGACCGCAATTCGTGGCTCGCTGCGGCGCGACGGGGGCTTTCGGCTTCCGGGGCTGCTCGGAATGCTGGGCGGGTTGCTCATCGCGGCAAGCGTTGCAGCCTTCGTCGCGGCGAACTGGGAGGAGATTCCGCGGCTGACGAAGCTGGCAATGATCCTGGYCAGTATCGTGGTCGCTCTCGGGATTTCAGCCAGCCTCGAGATCCGAGGTTCCAAGCTTGGTGCTGATGCCGCCTCGACCTGCGGTGTCCTCTGTTTTGCCGCCGGTGTCGCTCTGGTCGGCCAGATGTATCATTTGCCGACGGATTGGCCGGGGGGGGCGCTCCTGATCGCGCTCGGCGCATTGGCCGTCGCGTTTCTGCAGCGCTCGGACGGTGCTCTGATCGTTGCGTTCATCGCTCTGGCAAGCTGGAGCTGGGGGCGCTGGCAGGATAGCGGCGGCTCGCTCCAGTTCTATTTCCTGCTCGGCTATCTGCCGGCGCTGTGGTTGGCATTGGGGCGCCGGGCCCGGCTCGTGCATCATGTCGCCGTCCTCTCGCTCGCGTGCTGGCTGGCGCTCGTGCCCGGTGACTGGCTGCGTGGCTCCTTCGACTACTGGCTCCTGGCCTATGGGCTCGCGCTCTCGACCTCCTATATCGTGCTCGGTGCGGTGGCGCTGGATCGCGGCGGGCCGACTCTTCTGAGCGCCTGCCTGCCCTGGGGGCTGCTCGGGCTGATGGTGGTGCTCAATGTTGAGCTGATCCGCATCCTCGATTCCAGCTGGTCGCGGGGCGGGCACGCGAGCTGGCCGGTCTATCTCGCCTATGCCGTCGTTGTCCCTGGCGTGTGCGCCTTCGTTGCGTTGGCGCGCGAGCGGCGTTTTGCTGTTCCTCTGGGCATCGCTCTCCTGTTTGCACTTTTGGTGCCGACGATCTTCTGGATGGGTGGTGCGATGCGCCTGTCCGGCAAGGTCGTGGTGGCGAGCCTCGTCCTTGCGAGCGCCGTGGGGTTGATTGCCGCCGGAGCGATCGGCGGAGTCCGGCGTCTGGTCGTTGCCGGTGCGGCATTGTTCGGTGTCGCCATCCTGATCCTGCTTTGGCAGACCATCGGCAGCCTGCTCGACCAGTCGCTGTTCTTCCTGATCGCAGGCGCGGTGCTGCTGCTGCTTGCCAGTGGTGCGCGACGGCTCTTCGCGCGCCTTGCCCGGCCGGTGGGGGAGGTGGCGTGATGGGCGCGCTCGTCGCCGACCGGATCGTTGCCCGCGTGCCGGCGACCTTGCGGGCCCTCGTCTCGATGATCGTGCTCTGCGGCGCGATCGGGATGCTTGTCGAAGGCCGAGCCCGCATCCTGCGTTCCGGCAGCGAGGTGAGGTTGAGGACGGCGCCAGTCGATCCGCGTGACCTGTTTCGAGGTGATTACGTCATCTTGAATTACGATATCAGCACGCTCGATCTTGCCGGCCTCCAGGGGGACCGCGACTTCAGCCGCGGCGATCCCATCCATGTGCAGCTCACCCCTGGCACCGATGGCTTCGCCCGGCCGGTCGGAGCCTACAAGATCAGGCCGCCGACAAGCGGGTCGGATGTGGTGATCGAGGGCCATGTGCTCACCACTGGCGTGTGCCCGCGAGCGGAGAACGGGATCGTTGATTGCTCACGAACCCGCAACGGAATGCGTGTCGCCTATGGGCTCGAGAGCTACTTCGTGCCGCAAGGGACCGGGCTCGCGATCGAGCGCACGGAACGCAGCAGGCTGGAAGTCGTTGCGGCCGTCGCACCCTCGGGCAGTTCTGCGATCAAGCGGCTGCTGATCGACGGCAGACTGGTCCACGCCGAGCCACCCTTCTAGGGCTGGCTCGCGTCGGCATTGCCTTGGGGCAATGCGAGGCCGCGTTCGAATATCAATAGAATCAAGGCGTTCACGGCGAAGCCCCGCTCGGTCGCGGAGTCGTGATTGATCGATCCGCCGGCTTTCCAGCAGGCACGCGACGGCTGCCATCTTCCGCGCATATTCCGGAGACACATAGATGTGATCCCGCTTCCCCATGGCGGCCGCATCGATAGCGTTATATGAACGTGAGATGAACGGAATCAGCAGAATCCGTTCATGCTTGGCCCGGCCTTGGCGGTCCGGGTGGTTGGCCTGAAACACCGATGGCCGTGTTCCTCGCGTTCCGGAGAAGCTGCTGGTGTCGCATTTCCCGTCCTTCGGGCACTACCTTCTTCGCGGCGCGGGTGCGCTGGCTGCGAGACCGGTGGGACGCGACATGCGGATCGATGCCGTCCGCGGGCTCGCCCTGCTGGTCATCTTCATCAATCACATGCCGGGAAACGTCGTTGCTGCCGTGATGCCGCATAATTTCGGCTTCTCGGATGCGGCCGACATCTTTGTTCTCCTGGCTGGCGTCTCGGCCACGCTCGCCTATGGCTCGGTCATCGAGCGCCGTGGTCTCGGCATGGGAGCGCTCCGTATCGGCGGCCGTATCTGGACGCTCTACATCGCCCATATCGCAGTTTTCGTGATCGTCTGCGGGGTTGTGGCGCGGGCTGTAACGACCACCCAGAACCCGCTCTATATCGAGGCGATCAATATCCAGCCCTTCTTCAACGACACGCTCTCGGCACTGGTGGATGCGCTGACGCTGACCTACCAGCCGAATTATCTCGACATCCTGCCGCTCTATATCGTGCTGCTGGCCGCCTTTCCGCTGATCTATCGGGCCGTGCGCTTCAATCCTGCGCTGGCGCTCCTGGGTTCGGTGTTGATCTGGCAGGTCGCGGTCACTTTCGAGGTGAATCTGCCGAATACGGGTACGCCGGGCTGGTTCTTCAATCCCTTCGCCTGGCAGCTCGTCTTCACGCTCGGCGTGGTGGTCGGCCGCGGTGTGCAGATGGGCGTCGTCATGCCGAGGTCAGCCATCATCGATGCCCTCGCATTTGCTGTTGTCGGGCTCGCCCTGATCATCAAGGTTTCAGCGGGAAATCCGTTTGGCATTACCGCCTTGAACGAATGGATCGAGAACCTGCAGATCGGCAGTGACAAGACCAATCTGGCCTGGACCCGCCTGCTGCATCTGGCGGCTCTCACCTGGCTCTTCGTGCGTTTCGTGCCGGCGCAGTCGGCGCTGGTTTGCGGAGTGGTTGGGCGGCGACTTGCAGTATTGGGCCGGCATTCCCTTGAGATCTTTTGCACCGGTATCGTCCTCGCGATTATCGGACAGATCATTCTGGCGGAAACCTATTTCGCCTTGAGCATTCAGTTGCTGGTTTGTCTCGGTGGCATTACGATACTGACAGTGCTAGGAAATTTCCTGTCGTGGTATCAGTCCAACGCGCTCCGTGGTTCCGCAGAGAAGCCGGCTTCCGGGCTGCACAGTTCTGCGCCGCAATCCTGACGACCGCACTTGTCACCAGTTCCGTTCAGGCCGGGCCCCTGACGCTTGCCGGTCGGGCCGATCTGCGCTGCCGTTCGGGAGCAGCCCAGTTTCCCTTCCAACCGATGCTGCCGGCCGCCAAGCGGGTTCTTCGGGACACAGGCAAGCTCACCATCGTTGCGCTCGGTTCGTCGGCCACCGCCGGAGCCGGGGCAAGCGAGATCAGCCACAGTTACCCCGCGGTTCTCGAGGCCGAGCTCAAGCGCCGGCTGCCCGAGGCCGAGGTCAAGGTCGTCAACAAGGGTGTTGGCGGCCAGTCGGCCTATGACATGCTGCAGCGGATAGACACTGAGGTCCTGGAAGAGAAGCCGGCGCTGGTGATCTGGCAGACGGCGGTCAACGACGCCGTCCGCGACATCGGCGAGGAGAAGCTGGCGAAAATCCTGCGGAAGGGAATTCGCAAGCTCCGCGATGCCGATGTCGACACCGTCCTGATCGATCTGCCTTGGCTGCCGCGCGAAGAGCGCTATCCGAAATATGACGACTACCGGGCTGTCCTGGCAAAGGTCGCGGAGGAGCAGGGTGCTGCGGTGTTCCCGCGCTACGGCATCATGAAGAGCTGGGCGAGATCAAAGCAGTTCACGGCCGAGGAACTCGTTGGCATGGACGGGCTCCATATGGTCGATGCGGGCTATCGCTGCCTCGCCGTCAGAATCGCGGACGGGATTGCCGCCGAGCTGACAGGGGCCAAGCTCGGCCTCGCGGAAGCTCCCAGCGCCAGCAACTGAGCATTGCGGCTGCGGTCCTCCCGGCGGAGGACGGGTTCACTTCGTGGCGATGACCTCGATATCGCGATCGAGTCCGCTCTCGACCTTGAAGTCCTTCGAGAAGATCTGGCCTTCCTGACGTGCAATCAGCACGTAGTCGCCTTCGGCCAGGATCACTTGCGGGAAGGCACCGATGGCTTCGCGAATGACGTCGCCGCCGGGTGTAAGCACGCTGAAGGCGGTGCCGGCGAAGGCCTCGCCGCCGGGAGACGCGACGAGCTTCAGCGTTACCCGCGCGGCCCGGTGGTGCAGGGTGGCGTCGGTGACCTTCCCCGATTCCACGGTCACATCCGCGCGCTGGATCGCGTTGGAATCGCCGTAAGTCGAGACCACGTGATAGGTGCCTTCAGGCAAGCGGATCAGCTCGCCTGCCTTGGCATTGCCGACGAGGCGACCTTCCGAGTTCCCCTGCAACGGCACGAAGATCGAGAATGAAAGCTGCGCCGCCTGGATCGGTGTCTCGCCGATCGAGCCTGCGAGGGTGAGGCCGCCGGCGCTGATCAGAATCTGTTCGCGCGTTCCTTGCGGGCCGAGCACCACCCGCTTGGTGCCGCTGGCGAAGCCATAGGCCGCGTGCAGCACATAGGAGCCAGGCTCGAGGGAGAACACCGGTTCCGCATCATTCGAGCGGGCGACGATGCGTGGCGGCGAGCCGTCGACGGACTCGACGAGGACGCGCCAGACGAGGCCGGAGCGGATCGGCTTGCGGTCATTAGCGAATTGCGCGCTGGCGCTGAGATTGGCCGAGCCGACCGTCGCGGTGCTTCCCGGCGCCGGCGGGGGGGAGATCTCCGGGATATTCGGTGGCGAGGGTGACAGCGGAACGATCTGTGCGATCGCAGCCGTTAGGGAGAGGAGCAGCGCGAGGGCAGCCGATGACAGGCGCGCGAGCATTCGCGCGCACGGCGCGCTGGTCGGGGCCCGTCTCTGGAAACGATCCAATTCAAACATGCTCATGGTCCTTGACGCCCTTGCGCCCGCGTCTGAGCAGGCTTGCTTGTCCTCTTCATGGCAAACCACTAGTTCAGATGCCAATAGCGCTGGCGGCCCCATAGGCTCTGCCGGCCGTTTCTCTCGCCCGGAAGTCTCATGACCGATACGCTCGCCCTGCTCAAGCTGCGCCGTTCGGTGCCGCCGCAATTCCTGTCTGCTCCCGGCCCCAGCGCCGACCAACTCCGCGACCTGTTGACCATTGGCACGCGTGTGCCCGATCACGGCAAGCTTGCGCCGTGGCGCTTCGTTCTGTTCGAGGGCGCTGCCCGCGAGACGGCCGCCGATGTGGTCGCAAAGGTGTTTCGCGCCAGGAATCCTGATGCCGACGACGAGAAGGTGGCGTTCGAGCGGAAGCGCCTGACCCATGCGCCGCTGATCATCGGCGTGGTCTCGCGTGCGCGGCCTCATGTCAAAATTCCGGAATGGGAGCAGGAGCTTTCCGCCGGGGCCGTCTGCATGAACATCCTCGTGGCTGCTCACGCGATGGGTTTCGGTGCTTCCTGGCTGACCAACTGGTTTTCGTTCGACCGCGACGTGCTCTCTGCGTTCGGCCTCGCTGATGATGAGCGCATGGCAGGCTTCATCCATATAGGCACGCCCGAAACCGTCCCCGCCGACCGGGACCGGCCGGTGCTCGCCGACATCGTCAGCAATTACGGGGCCTGAGCCGATGATCTACTCGACCGCGCTCCAGGACCACGGCCTGCCGCACGACCCGTTCAAGGCGATCGTGACGCCGCGTCCGATCGGCTGGATCACGGCGCTGAGTGCCAAGGGCGAGATCAATCTCTCGCCCTACAGTTTTTTCAACGCCGTCTCGTCGCGGCCGCACATCGTGATGTTCTCCTCCGAGGACAAGAAGGACGCGGTTTCCTTCATCGAGGAGACGGGCGAGTTCACCTGCTCGCTGGTCACCAAGGCACTGGCGCAGCAGATGAACCTGACATCGGCGCCGCTGCCGCGCGGGGCGAGCGAATACGAGCATTCCGGGCTCGCAATGGCCGAGTCAAGATTCGTCAAGGCTCCGCGTGTCGCCGGCAGCCCGGCCGCGCTCGAGTGCAAGCTGCTCTCCATCCAGCAGCTCAAGGATCTCGACGACAAGCCGGTGCCGCGCTGGATGGTGCTGGGTCAGGTCGTCGGGATCTTCATGGATGACGCCTATGTCCGGGACGGACGTTTCGACACGGCGGCGGCCCATCCGATCGCCCGCTGCGGCTATGCGGACTATGCCGAGGTCGACCACCTGTTCTCGATCATCCGCCCGACCGGCGGCTGAGCAGGGCCCGTGCCGCGGCCGCCGGACGAGGATGACGACTGGCGAATGACCGTCAATCTGCTTGCGATCATCGCCACGCTTCTGCTGCTTGGCGCCGGAATCTGGCTGCTCTTCGGACTCGATCGCGCGCGGAAGGCGCAGGATTGCCTGTCCTCGACACAGCGCAACTGCCGCCAGATCCGCGTTCCCTGATCGAACCTGGGAAACCGATTCTTCAGAATCGGTTTCCCAGGTTCATCGACCCAGCTTCTCAGCCCGCCCCTTCAGGCGCTGTGCCCTGACAAGATGGGGGCGATCGAGCATCTCGCCGTTGAGCCCGATCACGCCCACACCCGGATTGGCCGCGAACAGGGCGATGATGGCCTCGGCCTTGGCGACCTCCTCGGGCGCTGGAGCGAAGACCTCGTTGATGACCGGGACCTGCGCGGGATGGATCGCCATCTTGCCGGTGAAGCCGTCCCGGCGAGCCGCGATGCATTCGGCGCGAAAGCCATCGGCATCACGGAAGTTTGTGAAGACGGTGTCGATCGCATCGACCTGCGAGGATGCGGCGGCGAAGAGCGTGAGCG
>NZ_JBFTRC010000036.1:0-36731 GCF_056399325.1 Allobosea sp. 01N443 | reverse complement strand
CTTCTGCGCTGCCTTCGCCGACAAGGTCTCGGCGCTGCGGGTCGGGTCCGGCCTGGAGCGCGAGGTCGAGATCGGCCCGTTGATGCACGCGGCTGCCAAACGCAAAGCCGAAGCCCAGATCGCCGACGCTTTGGCGCGCGGTGCGCGGCGGCTGACGCCGGAGCGCGCCATGCCGGGCCCGCTCTTCTTGGCGCCGACCGCCCTCGCCGACGTGCCCGACGAGGCGCTGATCATGCGCGAGGAGACCTTTGCCCCAGTGGCGGCCATCGCCTCGTTCGGCAGCGAGGACGAGGTCATCGCCCGTGCCAACGACACCGAATACGGCCTCGTCGCCTATCTCGTGACGCGTGACGGCGCGCGGGCCGCACGCATGGCCAGGGCGCTCGAATACGGCATGGTGGCGGTCAACCGGGTCAAGATCACCGGCGCGCCGATCCCCTTCGGCGGGATGAAGCAATCCGGTCTTGGTCGCGAGGGCTCGCGCCACGGCCTCGAGGCCTTCACCGACCTCAAATATGTCTGCCTCGATCTGAACTGAGCCGCCGTTTGCCGCTTCCACGAAGGACTCCTGCGATGCTCGACCATCACGCCCGCACCAGCAACGAACTGGACGCCTGGGACCGCGACCACGTCTTCCATCCCTCGACCCATATGGGCCAGCATGCCCGTGGTGAGACCCCGAACCGCATCATCGCCGGTGGCGAGGGCGTCTATATCGTCGACCGCGAGGGCAAAACGAGCCTCGACGCATTCGCCGGCCTCTACTGTGTCAATGTCGGTTATGGCCGAAAGTCGATCACCGATGCGATCGCCGAGCAGGCGGCGAAGCTGCCCTATTACCACGCGTATGTCGGCCACGGCTCCGAGCCCTCGATCAAGCTGGCCAAGATGGTGGTGGAGCGCGCGCCCAGGGGCATGAGCCGCGTCTTCTTCGGGCTGTCTGGCTCGGACGCCAACGAGACCAACCTCAAGCTGGTTTGGTACTACAACAACGTCCTGAAGCGGCCGGAGAAGAAGAAGATCATATCGCGCTGGCGCGGCTATCACGGCTCGGGCGTGATGACCGGCAGCCTCACCGGCCTTGCCGCCTTCCACACTCTCTTCGACCTGCCCAGGGCCCCGATCCTCCACACCGAAGCGCCGTATTACTACCGCCGCGAGGACCGCAGCCTCAGCGAGGAGCAGTTCTCGCAGCATTGCGCCGACAAGCTCGAGGAGCTGATCCAGGCCGAGGGACCGGAGACGATTGCCGCCTTCATCGGCGAGCCGGTGCTCGGCACGGGTGGCATCGTGCCGCCGCCCGCCGGCTACTGGGCGAAGATCCAGGCGGTGCTGAAGAAGCACGATGTCCTACTGATCGCGGACGAGGTCGTCACCGGCTTCGGGCGACTGGGCAGCATGTTCGGCTCGGACCATTACGGCATCGAGCCCGACCTCATCACCATCGCCAAAGGGCTGACCTCGGCCTATGCGCCGCTCTCGGGCGTCATCGTCTCGGAGAAGCTCTGGCGGGTGCTGGAGCAGGGCTCGGATGAATACGGCCCGATCGGCCATGGCTGGACCTATTCCTCGCACCCGCTTTGCGCTGCTGCGGGCGTCGCCAATCTCGAACTGGTCGACGAACTCGATCTCGTGCGCAATGCCGGCGAAGTCGGCGCCTATTTCAATGCGACGCTGCAGGATGCCGTTGGCGGCCATCGCCATGTCGGCGAGGTCCGCGGCGAGGGCCTGTTGGCGGCGGTCGAGTTCGTCCGCGACAGGGATGACCGCGTCTTCTTCGCTACCTCTGAAAAGGTCGGCCCGCGCATTGCCGCCGCCCTGCTGGAACAGGGCGTCATCGCCCGCGCCATGCCGCAAGGCGATATCCTGGGCTTCGCACCACCGCTATGCCTCACAAGGCAGGAGGTCGACCAGATCGTCGACGCGACCCGGCGCGCCGTGGCGGCAGTGCTTTAGCGCCAATGATCCCATGAACCTAGTCGCGTTGGCGCTGTTGCGCCAGTTAGGGACGTTGGGCCCTCGCCCGGGAGCGGACATTGATTGCCCGTGAAACGGCGGTCGGTTGCGACCAAGGTTGTGTGCAAACGGGCTGACCCGCTGGCGCTGGTCAGCAGTGCCTTGTCCGCTCCGCCCGTCGACCGATCAGCGCCTGTTCCCGGCGTTCGAGGATCAACGGGCGGCCCCCTCCCCGGCCATGAAGCGCGTTTGCGCGCAGGATCTCCAGCGTGACATGCATGGAGCTGACCACAGGTGGCGAACGGATGTTGCTGGCGCGAGCCGGTTGTCGACGCGCTGGCGACGGACGCGCAGGAGCTGGATTTTCGCCGCACCTTCGAGGATCGGGAGGGCGAGACCACGGCGCGCGGGCGGCGGCGCGTTCCTGAGAAAGCTGGCTTGTACCGGGCCCGTGCTCTGCCTGGGTGGCCTCATCGTCTTGGGTCGCCCGAGCCGAACCGGGCCGCGAGGGGAAGGCGATGCTGGGCATCGACGAGAACGCCGAGGGCGCGACCCTGATCCGGCGGCTTGGCGACCGTGCCACTTGTAGCTATGGCGATATGCCCCTATATCTAAGGCATATCGCCAGGGAGATCGGCCATGACCACAGTTACCGCACTCGAAGTCGTTGGTGGGCGCGACCTAATCGGCGCCCCCATCAATAGCAGCCGCGATCTCATTAGCGCAGTTCGGCGAGGCTTCCCGGTCCAGACTGTGGAGTACGTCATCAGCAGCGGCCGCATGTCCCTCGCCGAAATTGACCTGGTTGTCATTCCTCGCAAAACGCTCAGCCACCGGCGCAAGATTGGCACCCTGACATCCGAACAATCTGACCGCCTGATCCGGGCTGCGCGCGTCCTTGCCGAAGCTGAGGAAACGTTCGGATCTCAGCAGAAGGCAGCCAAGTGGCTGCGCCGGCCAACAACCGCACTCAGCGGCGAAAAGCCCATCGACCTCCTCGACACCTCGGAGGGAGCAGACCAGGTCGAGGCGCTGCTCGGCCGCATCGGCCACGGCATCGCCGCCTGATATGAAAGTCTGGCGTGTTTGCCGTTTACCGTTTGCCGATTTGAACGGCGAGGGGGCGCGGATCTACGGCGGACGGTGGAACACTCCCGGACGCCCCCTGCTGTATACGGCCGAAAATCCGGCGCTCGCGGTTCTTGAGGTAAGAGTACATCTCGACCTCGAGCCTGACCTGATCCCAGACGATTACGTCCTCATGGAAATCGAGTCAGGCTCAGCTGTAATCAAAGAGATTTTGGACCCAATTGAAGCACCGGCAACTGTCGGTGACCGCTGGCTCGCCTCAATGGAAACCCCGATCCTTAAGGTTCCATCCTTTGTGGTGCCAAACAGCTTCAACTTGCTGATCAACCCGGCGCACCCCGGAGCCGCGAGCATCAGCATCCAAAGCACAAAACCATTTGATTTCGATAGGCGGCTCTGGCTCCCCCTCACATACATGCCTCCGTGAGGAGAGCCTGCCGATCGGCGGGACAGATCTCAAAAATGGAAGGGTGGCAGGTCTCATGACAGCCGCCCTTCTTCATGTCGGCTCACCCATCTGGTTGGTTGAGGCGCGGGCTGCTCGATCCACTTCTTCATCTCATTGAAAGACCCATCGGCCGAGCCCGCGCGCCTGGTTGAACTCATCGATGAAAGGCCTCTTCGCTGGCTCGGCTCATCATGCTGGCTCAATTCCGCCCGTCGCGCCCCGATCATTGGCGACGCCGTCGCGTTCCGCGTGCCCTCCCCGTCGTCGGCGCCGCTCGTCGGGATCTCCTCAGCCAGGAGCGTGTCCTTGGTCAGCAGGCCGGCATCCTCGAGCTTTTCGAGATCCGGCAGGTCGCGCAGGCTGGCGAGACCGAACGCCGACAGGAATCTGTCGGTCGTGACATAGGTATAGGGCGCCCCCGGCTCCGGCCTGCGCGGTCCGGCCGTGATCACGCCGGCGCGTTTTAAGCGCCGCAACGCTGTCGCGACTCGTCTCCTTGCCAAAGACTTTACCGAGCTCGCTGCGGGTGATCGGCTGCAGATAGGCGATCCCGGACAGAAACAGCATCTCGGTCTGCGACAGGCTGGCGGCCGCYTGCGGCGCTCCCGACACCGCCCGGATCGCCGGGGCAAAGGCGCCGCGCGTCCGGTGCGGCCAGCCCCCCGGCGACAGCGACCAGGTCATAGGGGCGGCCGCGCAGCTCCTCGCTGATGTCGGCAATGATCAGATCGATCGCACAGTCGCGACCGACCACCTGCGCCAATTACGGGAGCGCCCATGGGCGTCGACCTCTCGATAGGGGCGGTCCACTGATCATCTCACCAAACGCATGTTCAGCCGGCGCGAGGCGAGGCACTCGCTCCCGCCATTGCCGGCGATGCTCTGGCGTGCTCTTGCGGGTAGGRCGGGCCGCTCGCCCGCGGACGAGCCTCGCGCATCTTTGGCGCAACGTTCTCGGGCGGAATCGGCGCAATACGGGCACCAGCTCCGGGAGATCTCCGCCCGTTACTGCTGCGCCAGGCGCCCTTCGGCAAGGTCGCGCGCCTGCGCCTCCGGATCGCGCTCCGCCGGCGGACCGTAGCCGCCGGCACCCGGCGTGATGATCTCGACGATCTGTCCGGGTTCGAGTGCACCATCGCCCCTTGTGAAAGGCGCGACACCCTCGCTGAAGGAGAAGGAGCCGCCCTGTCCTGGCTCGCCGCCGGCGATGCCCCAGGGTCGCGACTTTAGGCGCGAATTATCCACGTTGAGCCGGCAGGGAGCCTCGGCCCGGTAGACGCGGCGAAGGCCCATGCCACCACGCTGGCGGCCGCGCCCGCCCGAGCCATCGACCAGTTCATAGCGCAGCAGCGTCAGGGGGTACTCGACCTCGAGCGCCTCGACCGGCAGGTTCGAGGTATTGGTCATGTGGACATGCACGCCGTCGAGACCGTCCTTGCCGGCGCGTGCGCCGGAACCGCCTCCTATCGTCTCAAGATAAACCCAGAGATCACCGCTATCCGGCATCGCCCCCATGAAGGTCGCCGATGCCACGGCCCCGGAGCAGGCCGCGATGACACGATCGGGCACCGCCTGGGCGAGCGCCCCATGGATCAGGTCGACGACCCGTTGGCAGGGTGCGATGCGCCCGTTCACCGCCGCCGGATGCAGGCAGTTCAGCACCGTGCCTTCCTTCGCTGCAACGGTGAGTGGTCGTGCGAGGCCGGCATTGGGCGGGATGGTCGGGTCGGCCACTGTCTTGACGGCGTAATAGACGGTCGAGAGCAGCGCGGTATAGACCATGTTGAAACCCGCGCGAGCCTGTGGCGGGCTGTCGAAGGCGAGCGTCATCTCCTCGCCAGCGACCGTGATCGCGACCGAGAATTCCATCTCGTCATCGAGCTCGGGATTGTCGAAGCGGTCGCTGAACCGATAGACGCCATCTGGAATCGAGGCGATGCCGGCGCGCATCTTGCGCTCCGCATAGTCCTGCAGTGCCTTGCCGGCCGCGAGCACGGTGGTGCGGCCATATTTGTCGCAGAGCGCCCTGACGCGCTCAACGCCAAGGCGGTTCGCAGCCATCTGGGCGCGCAGGTCCGAGAGTCGCTCGCGCGGAACCTGGCAGTTGAGCAGGATCAGCTCCTGCACATCCTTCATCAGGGTGCCGCCGTCATAGAGGCGGATCGGCGGGATGCGCAGGCCTTCCTGATAGATATGGGCGTGGCCGCGATCGGCGAAATCGGAATGATGCGCCGTGTTGACGGCCCAGGCGACCATCTTGCCGTCGTGGAAGACCGGCTCGGCCAGCACGATGTCGGGAAGGTGGGTGCCCCCGCCCTCATAGGCGTCGTTGCCGATGAAGACATCGCCCGGCTTCATCTCCGAGACGGCATGGCGCTTCAGGATATGCGGGATGATGCCGATGAAGGAGCCGAGATGCATCGGGATATGCTCGGCCTGGCACAGCGTGTTGCCTTCAATATCGAAGAGCGCAGTCGAGCAGTCGCGGCGTTCCTTGATATTGGTCGAGTAGCTCGCCTTGACCAGCGCCTCGCCCATTTCCTCGGTGATGGAGGCGAAGGCGCTGCCAATGACCTCGACGGTGATCGGATCAACGGTGACGGGTGTAGGCGCGTTCATCACGGCGTCTCCAGGATCAGGTTGAGATAGGGTTCGACACGGGCGGTCATGCCGGGCAGCAGCACCGTGGTCGCATCCATCTGCTCGATGATCGCCGGGCCCTCGATCAGATTACCCGATTTGAGCTTTTCCCGGTCGTAGAGCGCACAATCGACGAAGCCTCCGGTTTCCGGAAACCAGACCTCCCGACGCCCCATGATGGCCGCGGAAGCATCCGGGCCGGCGTCGGGCTCGGGCCGAAACTCGGCCTTGGGCACGAAACCGATAGCCTCGACGCGGTAGGTCACAAGCTGGACCGGTTCGCCTTCGGCCACGAATCCGTAAAGGCGCTTGTGGGCTTCGGCAAAGCCCTCCGCCAAAGCCCTGATGGTTGTAGGCGTGATCGGCCCGTCCGGGACGTCAATGGCGAGCTCGTAGTTCTGGCCGTGATAGCGAAGATCGGCCGTGCGCTTCAGCTCGCGATCGGCAGGCGCGACATTCTCCTCGGCAAACCAGTGCTCGGCCTGGGCTTCAAGGCCTGCGAAAATCTCGGCCATGTCGGGGACGAGCCCATCCCCCAGCGTCGCGAGCCGGGTGGTGGCGAAATTGGCGCGCAGGTCGGTCAGAAGCAGGCCGAGTGCACAGCCGATTCCGGGATTGCGCGGCACGACGATGCGCTTCATCTCCAGCTCGCGCGCCAGCCGCGCGGCATGGAGCGGCCCCGCGCCGCCGAAGGCGACAAGCGCGTAGTCGCGCGGATCATGCCCGCGCTGCACGGAGATGACGCGGATCGCCTTGGCCATATTGGCGGTCACCACGGAGATAATGCCCTGCGCCGTCGCCATAAGGTCGAGGCCGAGCTGTTCCGCAAGCCGGCCGATCGCCTGTTTGGAGAGCGCCTGGTCGATCGGCATGCGGCCACCGAGCAGATGGGTCGGGTTCAGCGTCTGGAGCACGACATTGGCGTCGGTGACCGCCGGTTCGGTCGAGCCGCGGGCATAGCAGACCGGCCCGGGGTCGGCGCCGGCACTGCGCGGGCCCACCTTGAGCAGGCCGCCGGAGTCGATCGCCGCAATCGAGCCGCCGCCGGCGCCGACGGTGTGGATGTCGAGCATGGGCGCCTTGATCGGGTAGCCATGGACATTGGCTTCGCTGGCGAGCTTGGCCTCGCCGCCACGAAGCAGCGCGACATCGGACGAGGTGCCGCCCATGTCGAAGGTGATCAGGTTCTCGATGCCGGTCATGCGGCCGATCGCCTGCGCGGCAACCACGCCGGTCGAGGGGCCCGAGAGCACGGTGCGCACCGGCAGGCGCGCCGCCATGTCGAACCCGATGACGCCGCCATTGGACTGTGTCAGATGCGGCGTGGTGGTGACGCCGAGTTCCTTGAGCCGCTCGGCAAGACGCCGGATGTAGCCCTGCATCACCGGGCCGAGATAGGCGTTCACTACCGCAGTCGAGATGCGCTCATACTCCCGGAACTCGGGCGCGACCTCATGCGAGGCGCAAATGAAGGCCTCCGGAAATTCCTCTGCGACGATGCGCCTTGCCGTTTCCTCATGCTCGGGCCTGACGAACCCGTAGAGGAAGCCAATGGCGACGGCCTTGACGCCGGCCGCTTTCAGCTCCCGCGCGGCCTGGCGCACGCCCTCCTCGTCGAGCGGCGTCTCGACGGAACCGTCATGGCGCAGCCGTTCCGCGACGCCGAAGCGCAGGTCGCGGGTGACCAGCGGCGCCGCCTTGTCGACCTGAAGATCATAGAGATCCGGCCGCTTTTGCCGGCCGATCTCGATCAGATCGCGGAATCCATCGGTCGTGATCAGCCCGGTCCTGACGCCGCGGTGCTGGATTAGGGCGTTGGTGCCCACCGTCGTGCCGTGGCCGAAATAGGCGACATCTGCGGGCTTGGCGCCGACGCGCTCCGTCCCCTCCTGGGTACCGCGTGCAATGGCGCGGGAGGGATCGTCCGGGGTCGAGGGAACCTTCCAGACGGCAACCTGGCCACTCGCATCATCGAAGAGGCAGACATCGGTGAAGGTGCCGCCGGAGTCGATCCCGATACGCCAGGCCATGAGCTCAAACCCTCTCCATCAACAGGCTGCGATCTCCGCAGCCGCGGACCATGGCGTGCCATGGCCAAAACCACCCTGATAAGCGCAGATCGCCGCCGCGTGGGCCGCGCCCGCAGCCAGGGCGTCCGGAACCTCTCTCCCCTCCAGCACCGCCAGAAGGAATGCGGCGATGAAACCATCTCCCGCGCCCAGCGTATCGACGATTTGGGCAGGGGTGATCCCATGGCGATGGAATACYCCACCTGCCAGCGCGAGCGAGCCGCGCTCGCCGCGCGTCACCACCACGAGACCCGGACCGGTCTCGAAGCAGCGACGGGCGAGGTCGCTGCATTCCGCGTCGGAACCTGAGGGGAAGGAGAGGAAGGCGATGTCGAGATGGGGGAGCGTGGCGGCCAGATTGGCCTCAGTCCAGCGCTCGGAGAAATCATAGGAGAAACGGCGTATCGAGGGGCGCAGCGCCGCGAGATCGGCATCCAGTTCGCTGTAGATGCTCGAATGCACCAGGTCGAAGCCGGCGATATAGGTGAGATCCTCAGGAAGGAAACCGCCCCATTCTCCGCGGACACCGCGTTGCGATCGCAGGAAATGGCGGTCATTGCCGTCATGGCCAATGAAGGCCCGGGCATTGTCGCCGGGGAGCACCCGGCAGCGGCCCGTGTCGACCCCCTCCTCGCGCAAGGCGTTGACGATCAGTGTCCCGGCTTCGTCGGAGCCCAGGCAACCCATGTAACCCGTCTCGGCGCCGAGACGGTGCGCCAGCACGGCGACATTGACAGCATTGCCACCCGGAAACTGCAGCGCGCGATCGACATAGGTGTCGACCGTGTTATCGCCGAGTCCGAGCAGCCTGCAGGTCATGGACGTGTCCCTGGCCGATTTCCCATGCGCCTGATCAGTAGGCGACCTTCCACATATAGCGGCGGGTCGAGAGCGGCTGGTTGTGTAGCACCGAGAGATGCGCCGCCATCCGCTTCAACGCCGACTGCAGGATATAGGGCGCGACGATGGGGCGGATTTCCGGCGCGACACCCGCCATCGCGAAATCGCGGGAATCATATTTCATGACGCGTTCGGCATAGGTGTCGCAGAAGCTGGTGACACGCTCCATCAGTGGCCGGCTCGGGTCCTCTCCGCTGATCAGGATCAGCGGTGTCTGGCGATCGATGATCTCGAACGGGCCGTGGAAGAACTCCGCCGCCTCGATCGGATAGCTGTGCAGCCAGAGCATCTCCATGAGGATGCAGACGCCGAAGACATAGGCCGTGGTGAAGCCCGGCCCCGAAGCGACATGGTAGAAGTTGCGATCCTTGGCATAGAGACGGGCATCGGCTGCGGCCCGCTCCTCGTTCTGCTCGGCCGCATCGCAGATGGCGGCTGGGAGCGCGTCCAGCGAGGCAACGAGCTTGTCGCCGAGCGGCCAACCTTCCTTCGCGCTCATGATGCCGCCGACCAGCGCCTGCATCAGCATGAACATGGCGGCGAAGGATTCGCTGGTATCGCCCACCACGAAGCTCTCGGGGGCCGCGGCAGCGAGCGGCTTGTCGGCATATTGGCTGAAGGCCACGACCTTGCAGGGCTTGCCCATCAGGGTTGCCGCGGCCGCGACGGTCTCGGGTGTCGTGCCGGACTTGGAGGCGAGCAGAACCAGCGTGCGCTCGTCGAGGCGCGGCGGATTGATCGCCATGAACTCGGCCGGGAAGTAGCGTCGCACCTCGATTCCAGGGGAATAGTGCTCGAGCCAGTACTTGATGCCGAGCATGGCGCGGTTCGCCGAACCGCAGGCGACAAGGTAGATCCGGTCGATCTGCGGGGCGAGGCGGCGACCGAGCGCGTACGCCTCGGGCACGGCGGCACGAGTCTGGGCGAAGCCCTCATGAACGCGGGTGCGGTCAAAGGCGATGGACATGGGAGGAACCGATTCCGTAAGCGGAGAATTGCGAGGTTCAAGGAATTGGTATACACCAACCACCTATACCAATTCGTGTCAAGCATAGTCCAACTGACTTATGGCCACCTCGCCGACAATGGATTCTCGTGTTTCAGTGCCTCCGGGGATGTGGAGCCGGCGCAATCCTCGCTATATGCGGGAACGGGAGAGGCCCGAGAGACACCAGCCATGCGCGAACCCGTGAAACGGGCCAAGCCGATCTATGTCGAGGTTCAAGACTACCTGCTCGACCTCATCAGCGGACCGGATTACGGCCCCGGCGACCGGGTGCCGTCCGAGCGCGCGCTGGCCGACACGCTCGGCATCAACCGCATGACCGTGCGCAAAGCGATCGACAAGCTGGTCGACCGCAATGTGCTGGAGCGCAACGGCACCAGTGGGACGCGCGTTCCCCTGGTTCAGGTGACGCGCCCGATCGACGTGCAATCGACGCTCGGCATCACCCGGATCATCCGGAACGCTGGCGGCAACCCGGGCAGCAAGCTGCTGCATTTCGGAGAAGAGAAGGCGACCGAGAGCATCGCTCGCCGGCTCGACATCCCGGTCGGCGCCGAGTTGGTCATGTTCCGCCGGCTGCGCAGCGTGAACGACGAGCCCTTCTGCATCGAGACCAGCCATCTGCCGGCCTCGCGCTTCGCCGGGCTGCTCGCGGAAGACCTCATTGGTGGGCAATCGCTCTATGAGCTGCTGCGAGAGCGCTATGGCGTCGAGGCCAGCGCCCGCGACCGCGAGATCGGCGTTGGCATTGCAACCGATCTCGAAGCCCGGCTTCTGCAGCTCAAACCCGGCTCGCCCACGCTCGTGTTGCGGCTGATCGCCCGCGACGGTGAAGGCAAGCCGATCGAATACATGAAATCGGTCAACCATCCGCATCACGTCGTCTTCCGCAGCTCAACGCCCGCCTCACAGGACTGACCATGCCGCTGCCCGCCTCCCGTCCCCGGCCGGAGGCCGGTCTGTCCTCTTCGAGCGCGGAGCAGGCCTGATGGGCATCACCATCGAAACCGTCGACCCGGACGCGGCTCTCCCTGCGAGGAGCGATGTCGTCATCATTGGTGGCGGCATTATCGGGATCATGACCGCGCTCTTCCTGGCCAGGGACGGGATTTCCGTCACGGTCTGCGAAAAGGGCGAGGTCGGCCATGAGCAGTCCGGCCGAAATTGGGGCTGGGTCCGGATCATGGGCCGCGACCCCGGCGAGATCCCGCTCGGGCTGGAAAGCATGCGGCTCTGGTCGGAGATGGACAAGCTCGTCGGCGGCGATACCGGCTTCACCCGCTCAGGCATCGCCTATGTCGCCGATACGCCCGCTGCACTCGCCCAGCATGAGGCCTGGCTCGATCATGCCAGGCAATATCAGCTTGACTCCCGGCTCCTCAGTTCGCGCGAGATCGAGAGCGTTCTGCCCGGCTGCAAGCGCGCCTTTACCGGTGCCCTGTTCACGCCGAGCGATGCGCGGGCCGAGCCGCAGAAAGCTGTGCCTGCCATGGCGCGTGCGCTGCGCCGGCATGGTGGCACCGTCCTGACACGGTGTGCGGTGCGCGGCATCGAGACCAAGGCCGGCCGGGTCAGTGCTGTGGTGACGGAGCGCGGCACGATCGCCTGCTCACAGGTCGTGCTGGCCGGCGGCGCGTGGTCGCGGCTCTTCCTCGGCAATCTCGGTATCGATTTTCCGCAGCTCAAGGTGCTCGGTTCGGTGCTGCGCACCCAACCGCTGGACGGTCCTCCGCCCTATGCCGTCGGCGCCTCGGATTTCGCCTTCCGCAAGCGCCAGGACGGCGGCTACACCGTCGCCCATCGTGGCGCCAGCACAGCCGAGATCGTGCCGGACTCCTTCCGCCTTTTTGCCGATTTCCTGCCCTCGCTGGTGAAGCAGCGGCAGGAATTTCGATTGCGCCTGAGCCGGCGCTTGCTGGACGAAGCGCGGACGCCGCGACGCTGGGGGCTCGACGAAGTGACGCCTTTCGAGCGCATGCGCGTGCTTGATCCGACCCCCTCGACGGCGATCCTGGACGAGGCGAAAGCCAACCTGATCACGGCGTTTCCGGCCTTTGGGGGAATGAAGGTCGCGCAGGCCTGGGGCGGCTTCATCGATGCGACGCCCGATGCCGTCCCGGTGATCGGCGAAGTGCCGCGCCTGCCCGGCTTCTTCATCGCCAGCGGCTTCTCCGGCCATGGTTTCGGCATCGGCCCCGGTGCGGGGCGGCTCGTCGCCGACCTCATCAG
Organism: Allobosea sp. 01N443; assembly: GCF_056399325.1. Lineage (NCBI taxonomy): Bacteria > Pseudomonadati > Pseudomonadota > Alphaproteobacteria > Hyphomicrobiales > Alloboseaceae > Allobosea > Allobosea sp. 01N443. The sequence goes on along the minus strand of NZ_JBFTRC010000036.1, from coordinate 24,394 downwards.
GGGGGCGACGCCGATGATCGACACCAAACCCTTCCGGCTCGAGCGTTTCGCCCGGCTGGCGCGCACCACGCGCGTGGCGTGAGCCCGTCATATCGCGTCCGGCGCTTCCCGGAATGACCGAGCTCGATTGGGCAATACGTAGCCGTGCCGCCGCTTAGCCTAGTGCCGTCTCTTCCATTGCATAGGCCGAGAAGAAGTTCGTGCCGCCGGGCAGGCCCTTGAAGCCGGTGACACCCTTGACCATGCCATAGCCCTGCGAGCGCCAGGCCAGGCCGACCAGCGGCGCCTGCTCCAGCGCAAGCCTTTCGAGTTCGGCATAGATCGCTTTGCGCTTGGCGATATCGAACTCGGCGCGGCCCTTGGCAAAGAGCGCGTGAATCTCCGGTGTCGGTAGGCCGAAGCTGCGCGAGATATTGGCCGGCAATTCGCCGTCGAGCAGCGGGGCGAGCCCGTCGGGGTCATTATTGTCGGCGGTCGTACCCTGGACGCAGAATTCGTAGCGCCCCTTGCCGCCGAGATCGACACGCTGTGCCCAGTCCGGCAGGTTGAGCTTCACGTCGATACCGATTTCGCCGAGCTGGGCCTGCACCACCTCGGCCGTCGATTTGTGCATGCCGTATTGCGCGGTCGAGAGCAGCGTGCAGGGGAAGCCTTTCGGCACGCCCGCTTCCGCCATCAGTTTTTTCGCCCGGTCGGGATCATAGCTCCAGAACGTCGCGCGGCCGGTATCGTAGTAAGGGCTCGTATCCGGAATCGGGATTCCCTGCAGCGGCGTGCCACGCCCGTAGAAGGCGGCCTGGACGATCTCCTCGCGGCGGATCGCGAAACCCACGGCCTGACGCAGCCGCGCATCCTTGAAGGGCCCGGTCGTGCCGTTGAAGTTCAGCCCCATGAAGGGGCCATTGGCGGCGTCGAGCTTGAGGCGTGGATCCTTCTCGATCGAAGCCATATGTTGCCAGGGCACATATTCGATCAGGTCGATATCGCCGGCCTGCAGCCCCGCCACCCGAAGATTCTCGTCGGCATAGGCGGTGAGCTTGATGCCCGCAAGCTTGGGCAGGCCGGGCTTGTAGTATTTGTCGAAGGCCGCGACCTCGATCGACACCCCCCGTTCCTGATCCTTGATCATGAACGGGCCGGCCCCGATCCCAAGCCCGCGCCCCTCGATCGAGTCCTTTGCGATGATCGGCGCATGGGGGCTCGCGAGCCAGATCGGCAAGGTCACCGTAGGCTGCTTCATCACGATGCGGACGGTGCGCGGATCGGGCGTCTCGATCTTCTCGATGCCGCCGAATTCGGATTTCAGAAACGCTGTCGAGTTCGGCAGGGCGATCTGTTCGAGCGTCCATTTCACATCTTCTGCCGTGACCGGCTTGCCGTTGTGGAAGCTCGCCGGCCTGAGCTTGAAGATCCAACCGGTCTCGCCGTCCTGCGTCCAGGATTCCGCCAATTCCGGCCTGACCTCGCCCTTTTCGTCGAAACCGGTGAGACCGCGGAAGATCAGCAACTTGACCGTCAGCGCGGCGGTGCCGGTGTGGACCCAGGGCTGCAGGCTCGGCGGAAAGCTCGACAGCCCGAAGCGCAGGATCTTCTTTGGTGATGCTTGCGAGAAGGCGGAGCCTTTGAGCAGTGGCAGGCTCGCACCAGCGGCGAGAAGGGCACGGCGCGAAATCATCGTCATCGGAGATCCCCTTATTATCGGCCTTCGGGGCAGCATGGATTGGTGTATACCAGTCTGTCAAATCATGATTTGGCTTACGGATGGGGCATCGTGTCCGGCCTGTTTCTGGCGATGCTACGCCGGTGGATGGAGGCGGGGGGATGGTGTTCGCTCACAGAAAGCCGCTCGGCGAGAATGATTGCTTCGGCAACCAACGGCGTTGGAGCAAGATTAGTGCTCCGCTCTCCTCGAAGACGGCGGGCGAGGCCGGCCGAGCGCAAGGGCCCCGCGCTCGCCTCGCACCACACATTCCGCCTCTCGCGACGTCCTTGACAGCTTCGTATCGCTTCGATGGTATATACCAATCTTGCCTGCCTTGAGCCGGCGAGGCGATTGACCGAGCTGTGCCTTAAGGGAGAAGCCCCGTGAGTGAGATCATCAAAGTCAAATCCGGGAGCAAATACGAGGAGCTGAACAGTTATTCGCGGGTGGTGGTCGCCGGCGACATGATTTTCGTCTCCAATACGGCGGGGCGGAATTACAAGACCCGCGCCATCGCAAGCGATGCCCGCGGCCAGGCTGAGCAAGCCTTCAGCAATATCGAGGGTGCGCTTGCGGCGGTCGACGCCTCCCTGAAGGACGTGGTCGCGATCAAGGTTTTCGTGCCTGATATCGCCGACATGGAGCAGGTCAACGACGTGGTCGGCCGCAAGTTTAGGGGGATCGATCCGGCCAACACCACGACCTGTACGCCGCTCGGCCAGCCCGAACTGAAGGTCGAGTTCGAGATCACCGCCTATAAGCGCCGCAACCCCGGCGAAGCCGAAAAGCGGATCAGCGTCGACCTCTCCTGAGCCAAGGCGCTGCCATGCCGGATGTCGTTATCGTCGGAGGCGGGATCAGCGGCGTCGCGGCCTCTTACGAGATCGCCCGTGCCGGCCATTCCGTGACGCTCTTCGAAGCGCGCCACCTGGCGTCGATGGCCTCGGGCTGGACCCTCGGCGGCGTCCGGCAATCCGGGCGCGATCCGGCCGAACTTCCGCTCGCCCGGGCCGCCGTTGAACGCTGGGGCGGGCTCGACACGGAACTCGATGCCGCGACGGGCTATCGCCGTCGCGGAAATCTGCGTCTTGCCCGGACCGAGACTGAAGTCGAAACCATCCGCGAACTGGTGGTGCAGCAACGGCGCCTCGGTCTCGAGATCGACTATCTGCCCGACAACGCGGCGATCCGTACGGTCGCGCCGGCAATCGGCCCGTCGATCCTCGCGGCCTCCTTCTGCCCTGGCGACGGCCATGCCGATCCGGTTCCCGCTGTCCGTGCCTTTGCGGCAGCGGCGTCCCGTCACGGCGCTACCTTCCGCGAGGATGTGACGGTCCGCGCAGTGACACGGTCCGGCTCCAGGGTCACCGGCATCGAGACGATGAGCGGTGAGCTGGTTTTGGCGGATTGCGTCATCGTCGCGACCGGCATCCACGCGCCTGAATTGCTGCAGCCGCTCGGACTTGCATTGCCGCTGATGGTGAAGCTCGTTTGCGTGCTGCAGAGCGTGCCGCTGCCGCCCCTGTTCGAGCAGGTTTTCGGCGTCGCCAATGCCGATGCCGCGGGCCGGCAGGAGATCGACGGGCGCCTACGCGTCACCACCGGCATCGGCGACTGGCTGCATGAGCCGCGCTCCTTGACGGCGGATGCCCTCGCGCCGCGCGCCTGCGATATCGCGACACTGATCGCGCGGGTGACGCAGGTGCTGCCGGCGCTGGCCAATGYCGGGATCGCGCGGCTCTGGGGCGGGCTGATCGACCTGACGCCCGATGCGCTGCCGGCAATCGACGCCCATACCGGCATCGAGGGACTGATCATTGCCGCCGGCTTTTCCGGGCATGGGTTCGGCATCGGCCCGGTCACTGGCGAGATCCTGGCCGATCTCGCCCTGTCGCGGCAGCCGCGCTTCGATCTTGCGCCGTTCAGGCTAGATCGCTTTGCCGGCGTCGCAAGACGCGATGCTGAACTGACCCTGCACGGCTAGAGGACGCCCGACATGCTTGCCCCCGATGGACGCGTGATTCTGATTTCCGGCGCCAATCGCGGGATCGGCCGTGCCATCGCCGAGCTGCTCCATATGGAAGGCTACAGCCTGAGCCTGGGCGGGCGCGATCTCACCTCACTCAAGGCGATGAGTACCGGCTGGGATGCCGCGCGCATCCACATCGCCCGCTACGATGCGCGCGACTGGGCCAGCCAGCGCGCCTGGGTCGATGCTGCCACCGCCCGCTTCGGGCGGATCGACGGGCTCGTCAACAACGCCGGGATGCATAGCGCAATGACGCTGCGCATGCCGGATGAAGCGGAGCTCGACGCGATCTGGGCGGTGAACTGCAAAGGGCCGCTCAACCTGATCCATTGCGCCTTGCCGCATCTGGAGGCGAGCGGTGCGGGACGCATCGTCAATGTCTCTTCGATGTCGGGCAAGCGGGTGCGGAACGACCACATCGCCTACAACATGACCAAGCATGCGATGATCGCGCTGAACCATGCAGCGCGACGCATCGCCTGGGACAAGGGCGTTCGCGCGACCGCGCTTTGCCCCTCCTTTGTGCGGACCGACATGACCGCGGCAAGCACCGCGCTTGCGCCCGGCGCGATGACGCAGCCCGACGATCTGGCACGATTGATTGCCACCGTGATCGCGCTGCCCAACAATGCCGCCATTGCGGAGTTGCTGGTCAATTGCAGGCTGGAGGATACGCTCTAGGCGCAGGTTCCAAGACAGGGACAGGACGGGCCCAGGATCCCACGAGATCGCCGTCCTGCCTCGGTATCACCGGCGAGAAAGCCGGGATCTTCGACATCCAAGAAAAGCAAGGGAACAGCAATGAAACGAACCGGTTCAATTCTCGCAGCCATGCTGGCGAGCGCGCTGATGGCAAGTCCGGCGCTGGCCCAGAAGACGGTCCTGACCGTCGGCATGCAGAGCGCCGACGCGGGCGTGCTCGACCCGCATCTGAACTCCGGCACGCCGGGCAAGGCGATGCTGCAATGGATGTTCAACGGCCTGGTCCGCATCAAGCCGGGCGAGCTCTCGCCCGAATTCATGGAGCCCGATCTGGCGGAGAGCTGGACCGCCTCGGCCGACGGCAAGGAATGGACCTTCAAGCTGCGCCAGGGGGTGCAGTGCCACCATGGTTATGGCGAATTCACTTCGGAGGATGCGGTCTATTCGCTGAACCGCGCCGCGACCAAGGAAAGCTCGGCCTTTTCGTCGGATTACGGCGCTGTCGACAAGGTCGAAGCCCCCGACAAATACACGGTGAAGATCACGCTGAAGCAGGCGATACCGAGCCTGCTCGGCATCGTCATGAACTACCATGGCGGCAACATGATCTGTAAGAAGGCGGCCGAGGAGCTGGGCAAGGACGGCTTCGCCAAGAAACCGATCGGCACCGGGCCGTTCATGTTCTCCGAATATGTGCCGCAGCAATACGCCAAGCTTGTCGCCAACCCGRACTATTTCCGCGGCAAGCCGAAGCTGACCGAGATCCTCTACCGTTTCATCCCCTCCGATTCCTCGCGCGATCTTGCCTTTCAAGCCGGCGAACTCGACATGATGCTCGGCCGGCAGGAGCAGGCCTGGGTCGATCGCATGAACGCCTTGCCTGGCGTCAAGGTCGTGGCAATGGGTCCGGCCGAGATGTCGGTGCTGCACCTCAACACCAGCCAGCCGCCGCTCGACAATCTCAAGGTCCGGCAGGCGATCGCGCATGCCATCGACCGCAACGCGATCTGGCAGTTCCGCGGCAAGAACATTTCGCGGCCGAGCGTCTCGGTGGTGCCGTCCGGCTATCTCGGTACCGATGAGAAGGCTCTGCTGCTGCCCTTTGATCTCGCAAAGTCGAAGGCCCTGCTGGCCGAGGCCGGGTTCCCCAACGGCCTGACGATCAAGGCGATCAATACCACGCTGCCCTCGATGCTGAGCTTCACCGAGGCTGTGCAGGCGCTGCTGAAGCGAGCGGGCATCACCCTCGAGATCCAGCCGGTCGAGCATGCGACCTTCCACCAGCAGATCCGCCAGGACTTGTCGCAGGTCGTACATTTCCAGGCCGCGCGCTTCCCGGTTGCAGACGTCTATCTCTCCCAGTTCKTCCACTCGCGCGCGATCGTGAAGACGCCGACGGCCGTGACGAATTTCTCGCATTGCAAGGTGGCAGATGCGGAGATCGACCAGGCCCGCTCCGAGACGGACAAGACCAAGCAGCTGGCGCTCTGGAAGACGGCGCAGGAGAAGATCATCGCGGAGGTTTGCGCGGTGCCGGTCAACGAGATGATGCAGCTCTGGGCCTACAAGGACAGCCTCGATCTTGGCTATGAGCTCAAGGCCTCGCTCAATCTCGGCCCGCCGGTCCTGGAAACCACGCGTTTCACCAAGTGAGCGTCCCGGTCCGGGGCAAGGGGTCACCGTCACCGAGTGCTTCGCACTCGGCGCTGGACCCATGGGCCTCGGCCGGGATGACGAATGTGGTTCTGCGCGAGGCAATCCAGCCTCCCGCATCCGGGTCTTCCCTTGTGTCAGGCATGGCGGCAGCATGAGCGCCTTCCTCGTCAAACGCCTCGGCTTCGCGGTCGTCACGCTCTGGGCAGTGCTCTCCCTCGTCTTCGTCGTCGTTAGGATCGTGCCGGGCGATCCGGCGCAGGTCATCCTCGGCGATCAGGCGGATGCCACCGCAATTGCCGCGATGCGCACGCGGCTCGGGCTCGACGCGCCGATCGTCGAACAATACTGGACCTTCCTCTCCGGCGCCCTCAGGGGGGATTGGGGCGTCTCGCTCGTGACCGGCCGTCCGGTGATCCAGGAGATCCTCGCCGTCCTGCCCTGGACAATCGAGCTGACGATCGTTTCGATGGCGATCGGCATTGTCATCGGGGTGCCGCTCGGCGTCTGGGCGGCGATCAACCGCAACCGCATGCCCGACTATGTGACCCGAATCGTCTCGCTGCTCGGCTTGTCCTTCCCGCCCTTCGTCTCGGCGATCATCCTGCTGATCGTTTTCTCGATCATGCTGCGCTGGTTCCCGGTGATCAGCGCAGGGCAGGGCTCCGCCTCGGCCTGGTTCCAGGCGATGGCGCTGCCGGCGCTCAATCTCGGCCTGATCATGGCCGCCTACATCACGCGCGTCGCCCGCTCCGCGATGCTTGAAGTGATGCAGGAGGACTATGTCCGCAGCGCCCGTGCCAAGGGAGTCCCCTGGGGTGTCGTCGTCTGGCGCCATGCCCTGCGCAACGCACTGATCCCGATCATCACGATCGTCGGCCTCTACCTCGGCATCCTGATCGGCAATTCAGTGCTGACCGAGATCGTCTTCAACCGGCCTGGTCTGGGCAAGCTCATCGTCGGGGCGCTGAACCAGCGCGACTACACGATGCTGCAGGGCATGATGGTGATCTACACGCTGATCGTCGTGTTGGTGAACATCGCGACCGACCTGACCTATGCCCTCGCCGACCCCAGGGTGAAGCTGTCATGAGCACCTCAGTCCACGATGCCGCGCCGGTGACCCCGCCGCGCTTGCGTTGGCTCAAGGCGACCATCGGCGCCTTCAACGCCAACAAGACCTCCTGGGTCGGGCTTGTCATTGTCGTCGCCGTGATCCTGGCCGCCCTGCTGGCGCCGCTGATCGCGCCGCATGATCCGCTGGAGCAGAACATCCTGTCGCGGCTGCAGCCGCCGCATGAGAACTACTATCTCGGCACCGACTATTTCGGGCGCGACATCCTCTCGCGCCTGCTCTACGGCGCACGGATCTCGCTGGTGATCGGCATTGCCTCGACCGTCATCGCCATGCTTGCCGGTTCGCTGATCGGCATCCTTGCTGGCTGGTATGGCGGGCGGTTCGACGTGGTGGTGATGCAGGCAATGGATATCCTGCTCGCTTTCCCCTCGCTGATCCTCGGGCTGATCCTGGTCGCCATGCTCGGCCCCTCGATGGAGAACATCACCATCGCGATCGCGCTGACCTCGATCCCCTCCTTCGCGCGGATCGCCCGCGCGCCGACTATTTCGGTGAAGGAGCGTGACTATATCGAGGCCGGCCGCGCGCTCGCCTTCTCCGATGCGCGGATCATGACCAGGCATATCCTGCCCAATATTTTCCCGGAGATCCTGGTGATGGCCTCGCTCTGGCTCGCCAACGCCATCCGGACCGAAGCGTCGCTTGCCTTTATCGGGCTTGGCGTCAAACCGCCGACTGCTACCTGGGGCGGGATGATCCGCGAGGGCTTCGAGAACATCCTCGACAGCTATTGGCTGGTCCTGGCCCCGAGCCTCGCCATCCTGATCATCGTCTTCGCGCTCAATATCCTCGGGGACGGTCTGCGCGACGCCATCGATCCCAAGCTGAAGGGCGAGCGATGAGCGCACCTGTCCTTTCCGTCCAGAACCTGCAGACCGCCTTCCGCATCGGCGGGCAATGGCGCTGGGCCGTCGAAGATCTGAGCTTCGACGTGGCACCGGGCCAGACGGTTGCGATCGTCGGAGAATCCGGCTCCGGCAAGAGCGTCACCGCGCTCTCGATTATGCGCCTGGTCTCGGCTGCCAACGGCCGGATCGAAGGCCGGATCGCGCTCGAGGGGCGTGACCTGCTGGCGCTGCCGGAAGAGGAGATGCGCAAGGTTCGCGGCAATGATGTCGCGATGATCTTCCAGGAGCCGATGACGAGCCTGAATCCGGTGCTCACCGTCGGATTCCAGATTGCCGAGGCGCTGCGCTACCATCGCGGGCTCGACAGGGCGGGGGCCGAGGCCGAGGCGTTGCGGATGCTGGAGCGGGTGCGGATTCCCTCCGCGAAGGCCCGCTTCAGCAACTACCCGCACCAGCTCTCCGGTGGCATGCGCCAGCGCGTGATGATCGCGACGGCGCTCGCCTGCAAGCCAAAGCTCCTGATCGCCGACGAGCCGACGACAGCGCTCGACGTCACGATCCAGGCGCAGATCCTCGAGCTGATCAAGACGCTGCAGGATGAAGAGGGCATGTCTGTCCTCTTCATCACCCATGACATGGGCGTGGTCGCCGAGATTGCCGACCGCGTCGTGGTGATGTGGAAAGGGCGCAAGCTCGAGGACGCGCCCTCGGCTCAGGTCTTCAATTCGCCCGTCCACGGCTACACCAAGGCGTTGCTCGCCGCCGTGCCCAGGCTCGGCGACATGCTGGGGCACGGCCTCCCGTTGCGCTTTCCCCGGATCGACCCGGACAATGGCGAGGTGCGTGGCCAGCCGGTCGAAGCCGCGGATACGGTCAAGGCAGATGAGGCTCCGCTGCTCGAGGTCTCAGGGCTGACGACGCGCTTCGGCATTCGCGGCGGCGTGCTCGGGCGGCTGCGTGGCCGGGTGCATGCGGTCGAGGACGTCTCCTTCACMTTGCAACGTGGCGAAACGCTCGCGCTGGTCGGTGAATCCGGCTGTGGCAAATCAACGACCGGGCGCTCGATCCTGCGGCTGATCGAACCTTCGGCGGGCACGGTGCGCTTCGGTGGCCGCGATGTCACCAAGCTCGGCAAGGCCGATTTGCTCGATGTCCGCCGCAGCATGCAGATGATCTTCCAGGACCCCTTCGCCAGCCTGAACCCACGCAAGAGCGTCGGCAGCGCGCTGGCGGAGCCGATCCTGGTCCATGGCCTTGCCAAGGGCACTGAAGCGCAGGAGCGCGTCGCGGACCTCTTGCGCCGGGTTGGGTTGACGCCCGAGATGGGCGTGCGCTTCCCGCATGAATTCTCCGGTGGCCAGCGCCAGCGCATCGCAATTGCACGCGCGCTGGCACTCTCGCCCAAGCTGGTGGTGGCGGATGAGGCGGTCTCGGCGCTCGACGTCTCGGTGAAGGCCCAGGTGCTCAACCTGATGCTCGACCTGCAGGCCGAGTTCGGCCTCGCCTACCTCTTCATTTCGCATGACATGGCCGTGGTCGAACGCGTCAGCCACCGGGTCGCGGTGATGTATCTCGGTGAGATCGTCGAGCTCGGCCCACGTGAAGCGGTGTTCACCGACCCGCAGCATCCCTACACTCGCAAGTTGCTCTCGGCGGTGCCGGTGCCGGATCCGACCCGGCGCAGCCTGCGCCGCGAACTCGCGGTGGACGAGATCCCAAGCCCGATCCGTGCCCTGGACTGGTCCGCGCCAAGGCAAGCGCTGGTGGAGACGGCTCCCGGCCATTTCGTCAGGCAGGCATTGTGAAAAGATTCGCGCGCTTTCCGATCACGAGACCAAGACCACGTGAAATCCGGCAGGTCTTGGCCACCCACAGCCGGCGGCTCTTTCGGGCATGTTAGCGCCGGAACAAGAACTGTTCCGCCAGACACGCTAAGGCCGAACGAAGTTTGCAGACGTTGCAATATTACCCAAAACCGGACATGGCCGACCGGGATCTGGTAGTTGCCGTTCTGCCAACGGTCCTGCTGGGCACCCCACTCTAACACCTCGACTTCGGCCTTGATGCCCGCAGCCTGGAGCATTGCCTGCGCAATAATGGCGACGTCGAAATTCGCGGCGTTCCGCTTGTTCGTAGTGATGACGATGGTCTCGCCCTTATAGCCAGCTTCCTTGAGCAGCTGCTTCACCCTGGCCGGATCATGCCGAAAGCCCTGCTCATGCACCTCAGTATGGTAGAACGGCTCGGCGAAGAAACGCCTCCATTGGATTTTGACCGCGAGAGAACGTTCTATTTTCACATGTCACAATAGAATTGTGGTCATTTCGGCGGGGTGCGAAACTGGCGGACTATCCGAAAGGCACAGGCCCCAACGCGCTCCAAAAGGACCAGGTGATGAAGCTCAAGGTTGGCAGATGGCTGGTTGCAGCCGCCTTGGGGTTCGCCACCCCTGCGCTTGCCAGTGCAGACCGATTGGTGGTGGATCTGGCGGCCGAACCCTCGACGCTCGATCCGCAGATCCAGTGGAATCCCGATAGCTACTACGTCTACCGCAACATCTTCGACAATCTCGTCACCCGCGACGACAAGGGCGATATCATCCCTCAGATCGCCACCTCCTGGCGCAGCCTGTCCAATACAGAAATCCTATTCACGCTGCGTGGCGACGTGACCTTCCATGATGGATCGAAACTCACCGCCGAGGATGTCGCCTTCAGCATCAAGCGTATCACCGACGCATCCTTTGGGAGTCCGCAGCGGGGGCAGTTCGACAAGATCGTTGCAGCCGTACCCCTCTCGACGACGGAGGTGAAACTTGTCACCGACGGGCCGTATCCGGCTTTGCTCGCCCAGCTCGTGAAGCTCTCAATCGTGCCAAAGGCGGTCGTCGAGAAAGTCGGCAACGACCCCTTCAATCTCAAGCCGGTCGGGAGCGGTCCGTATCGATTCGAAAGCTGGCAGCGCGGCGTTGCCGTGACCCTGAAGCGCAACGACGACTATTGGGGCACCAAGGGCCCATTCCCGACCGTGCTCTTTCGCGCCGTGCCTGATGGTGCGACACGCGTCGCCAATCTGCAGGCGGKGAGCTCCGACCTTGCCGTGGGGCTCGACAACGACCAACTCGCCCAATTCAAGATGTCGCAGCGGGTTAAGCCCCTGACGGCCCTAACCGAGCGCCTCGCCTATCTGCGCCTCAATCCGAACCAGCCCCCCTTCGATAACCCCAAGATTCGCGAAGCCGTGGCGCGAGCTGTCGACAAACAGGGCATCATCGACGGCATTCTGGGCGGGCAGGAGAAGCCCATCGCGCAGATGTTGACGCCGGCACATTTTGGCTGGGCCGAGGGCATCGCCGGCCCCACCTACGACCCGGCGCGCGCCAAGGCGCTTGTCGCCGAGGCCGGGGCTGCAGCCAAAGTGCCGTTTGCGCTGACCACCGCGCCCTTCTTCGATCAGCGCGTCGTCCAGGCGATCCAACAGCAATTGCGCGATGTCGGGTTCGAGGTGACCATCACTTTGGTCGACACGCCGAGCTTCCTTCAACGGACCCAGCGCGGACCCATCGACTCTCCCATCCTCGCCATCAGCCGCTCCTCCTGCGCTTGCCAAGACGCGGACGGTGCGCTGTACCAACTCTTCCACTCCGGCAATGGGTGGACGATCGTCGAGAACAAGGAGATCGACGGGCTGCTCGACCGCGCGCGCGCGACGCTCGACCCCGCGGCACGATTGGCCGACTATCGCAAGATCCATGAAATTGTTGCAGCGACACTGCCCGTCGTGCCTCTTTACCAGACCGTCGTCGGCTATGGCGCCGCCAAGCCACTGCAGTTCACCCCGACGCCGAACGAAAGTCTGTTCCTCAACCGCATGCGTTGGGGGGAGTGATTTGAGTCGAGCTGGCATTGGCACGTTAACTGCCGGCGGGCGTCAGGGCCTGAACCGGTCGCCTTCATGTTCGGAAGCGCAAACCTACCCAGTCTTGGTCGATCGAATTCGGTTTCTCGCGAAAGTCATGCCCTGAACCCAGTCGGCCAATCATCCTGTTGCTGACCCGGTCGATTGGTCAGCCGACGGAGTCATACAAATGCCTCCGATCCCGAATGGGGGCGATTAATTCGGCGCGCCCTAGTAGCGAATACATCATTATCCGCTCGGAGCCACGGCCGCACGTCCTCTCAGACATCGGCCTAAATCATTCAAAAGAAACCGTAAGCACGGCGGATGGCTGCCCCGACTTTGCGCGTTTGCGACCGTCCACCAAGAGGCGCAGAGGCCGTTCGGGAGCGGGTTATCAGGCCCATGTGGACCCACCCTCGGTTCGCCTGACAATCCACTTCCGGACGCGCGGCTACGCGCCAAGGTCATGGAACTCCTCACCTTGACGCTCCCGACAGCCAAGGCGTCCGATCTCGTCGATAGGCTCGGTAATCTCGACGGTATGTCGGACGTAAGGACGCTGCCTTTACTTTTGAGCGCCGAGCCCCCTCCACCGGTCTTCAGTTGATCGGATGCCGGCAGCCTTGGCGGATGTGGAGCTACCCGCCCGTCATGCATCGCCGTGGTTCGGCTTCGGGATCGCGCGGATGCAAGTAAGGGGCCCCCATCGGGAAGGCAGGGCGCGACGACGGAGGACCACATCGCATGCAAATTTCACATGGCGGGTAGGGCTTCTTCGCTCGGCGATCGCGACGCGAATTCATAGTTTGATCACGATCATGCGTCTTGCTTGAACCAAGGATATGGCGCGCCGCCAGATCGAAATTCCCGATCGGATCGATATGTCACCCCCGTCTGCAGCTGCCACCGCGGCCGATTGCGATGCCTATTCCTCTGACGTCTCGATAAGGAAGCCCCCTACCCGTCCCCCCGCTATCTCGTTACCCGCAGACAACACCCTCCTCGCCATAGGTCTCATCCTGGCGAGCACATTGTTCTTCGCCGCCGGTGATGTCTCGGCGAAACTCCTGACGGCAAACCTTCCCGGCGTGCAGGTTGCCTGGTTGCGCTATCTCGTATTCGTCATTCTGGTTGTGCCGAYCGCGTTCGCTATGAGCGGCAGGCGCGCCCTCGTGGCCGCCTCGCCCGGCATGCAGACTCTTCGTGGCCTCGCAGTGGCTGGCTCCGCGATGCTCTTCATATTGGGCCTCACGCAGCTTCCCGTTGCGGAGGCAACCGCCATCAATTTCATATCGCCCATATTCATCACGGCCCTGTCCATCCCATTGCTCGGCGAGAAGGTGGGCCTTCGCCGCTGGGCAGCGGCAGCGGTCGGCTTTGCAGGCGTGCTCATCGTCGTGCGACCGGGCACGGCTGGGTTCAGCTTGGCGGCTCTTCTTCCGATGGGAGCCGCCATGTGCTGGGCGGTGGCCGCGATCGTGACGCGGAAGATGCATGCCGAGCGGTCGGAGGTGACGATGGCCTGGTCCGCGCTCATCGGTTTTGCGGTGCTGTCCGTGGGCGTGGCCTTCTCCTGGCACCCTTTGACACTGCGGGAGATCGGGATCGGCGTGGCCATGGGCTTGTTCTCGACCATCGGTCACTGGCTGGTCATCCTCGCCTTCAAGAAGGCCCCCGCATCGACGATCGCCCCGTTCTCGTACGTGCAGCTCGCCTCCGCCGCCCTGCTCTCCTTCGCCATATTCGGGGCCGTCCCCGAGGCCATGACCTTCCTCGGAGGAGCGGTGATCGCGGCGAGCGGACTCTACACGGCCCACCGGGAACGCATCCGGGCTAGGTAGCTGTCGGCGAGCGAGGCTATGGAGCGTCTAGCCAGCCATGTAGTCCTGGCCACCTGGCGCTTGAAATCAGGTGTTGTGGGTGCGGTGTCGGGCCATGGCTTAGGTCGTCGCGATCTTCGCATGGGCGAACAGGCTGATGCATCAATCGGGCGATCGATCCTCGTCGGCGGTCGAGTTCGCGCAGATTACGTGTGATCGCGTCGCATTCGTCTACGGCGAACGATCTCGGCTCAGAGCGGAGGATCACTTCCAACCGCCCGGTCCGGGTCATCAAAGGGGAGGTCGTCAGCTCCGCCTCGCCCTCTCCCTCATCGCCAACGCCAATCGAAACCGCCTCAGCCAGCAGCCTGTCCTTGCTCAGCAGGCCCGCGTCCTCGAGCTTTTCCAGGTCGGGCAGGTGGCGCAGGCTGGCGAGACTGAACACCGACAGAAACTGCCCCTACCCGTCGGGTTAGTGCTGGCAGCCTGAGCGATCTGAAACCTTCGGGCGTCTGGTGCTCAGAGTCCCAAGCGTAGATGCCGGTAAGGTTGATGTGTTCCCAACTGAATATTAGCCGTCGGCGCGAGCGCGGGATCCAGTCGCGTGGTCCCGTGTTTGACAAATCCCAGCGCCAGAGCCCGTCGCCTCACCTGCCCGAACGGGGCCTAAAACCGCCGGAAACGAACTCACGGATGGTTAAACCTTGGGGCAACGTCAGGGCGAGCAAGCCGTTTTCCCGGTGGGAGGCGCCCCCACGCTGAAGGCGCCCGAAATCACCGCGTCCGATCGGCTTCCACGGACAGCGACAGAGGTCGACCGCCCGGATGCCCGGTGATCTGCCATCAATCTCAAGAGATTGGTCGAAATGTAGGCGCGGGTGCCGCTCATTTTTGCAGCGGTCCGCTTGACTCAAGCTTGGTATACCAAAAGTATGCCTTATGCAGATTACCTCACCGGCCCAACAAACACTCCCCGAAGAATCGCTTGCGGCGCGCGCCATGCAGGAGATCCGCCGCATGATATTCGCCGGCGAATTGCCGGGCGGCACAGTGGTCCAGGACCGTAAGCTTGCCGAGCAGCTCGGGCTCTCCAGGACACCGGTTCGCGAGGCGCTCGGGCGCCTCGCTGGAGAAGGCTATCTGCGGCGCGATAAGCGAATACTCACCGTACAAAGCGTGTCGTTCGAGGATGTGATGGAGATTCTCGCGACACGCCGCCTCATCGAAGCCGAGACTGCGCGGCTTGCTGCGGGTCGTATGACGGCACGTCGGCTGGCCGATTTGCGCGCCGCCATCGAGGGAATGGTCGATCCCCGCGAGGTCTCTCACGATCGCCATTGGACCGTCGATGACCTGGTCCATCTGTCGATCGCCGAGGCCAGCGGCAACCGGATGATGGCGCGGCTGGTCAAGGATCTCCGCGAGCGCACCCGGATGTTCGGGCTATCTCGCATCCCCCGTCGCTTCGACCCGGGAAAGGGTGAGCACCTCGCGATTGTCACAGCATTGGAGCAAGGCGACGGCGACGCGGCGGCCCGCGCCATGACCGTTCATATCGACAATGCCCGCCAGGGAATCCTCGACTTGCTCGCCGGCACGCTAGCGCGCGAACCGGCGTTGGGCCCACGCGAAGACCAGAAGAACCAAGGATCGACGTTATGAGCGGACGCATGCTTTTCCTCCAGAATGGCCCCAAGCAGGAGTCTGTGGCGAAGCTGCCCGAACGCTTCGAGTCCTGGGGGCTCGATGTCGATGCTCGCTGGGTTTTCAACGGTGACTTCCCCCAAACCCTGGCCGGATATGACGGCATCTTCCTCTCCGGCAGTCCTCATGGTGCCTATGAGGACATCCCATTCATCAATCGCGAGCACGACCTGATCCGGGAGGCCGACGCCCTTGGGATCCCGATGCTTGGGGTCTGCTTCGGCAGCCAGATCCTGGCTTCGGCGCTCTGCGGGCGCGACCAGGTGTTTCGCCGGTCCTTCTGCGAAGTCGGCAACAAGTGGCTCGACGTATCGCCGGAAGCGAAGAGCGACCTCATCGCCGACGAGATCGGTGAGCGGGTCTACATGTTCGTCTGGCACAACGACGAGGTGCGCGCCGACCACCCCGACATGCGGATTCTGGCGTCGAGCGACCTCTGTCCCAATCAGATCTGGCGTTATCAGGACCGCAAGGTCTGGGGCATTCAGGGCCATCCCGAGATCACGAAGGCGCAGGCACAGCTTTGGTTCGAGCAGAGCCGGGCCACGATGGAACGCGACGGCGCCGATATCGACGATCTCAAGGCGACCGCCGACGAGGCCCTGCCGGCCAAGACCATGCTCAGCAAGTTCGCCGCGCTTTGCGGCGCAACCGCCGCCTAAACCGACATTCTGCAAAGAGGAGAGGGTTATGAAGAGGCTCATCGTAGCGGCCACAGCATTGGCGCTGTTCGCCCCGGGTATCGCCAGCGCCAAGGAGATGACGTTTTCTTCGTGGGGCGGTGCCTATCAGGAGGCAATTCGCAAGGCCTGGATCCAGCCGTTCACCAAGGAGAGCGGTATCAAGGTCGAAGAGGATACCGGGCCTGAGACCGCCAAGATCAAGGCGATGGTAGAGACTAAATCCGTGAGTTGGGACATCGTCACTGCCGGCGGCGGTGGGTTGATGCGCGGCGTCCGCCAGGGTCTGTTCGAAAAGATCACACCCGACATGGTCAATACGGATCACGTCATCCCCGGCGCGCGCAACGACTACGGCGTCGCCTCGGAGATCTTCTCTACGCTGATTGGCTTCTCGACCAAGGCCTTCCCGGCCGGCGGCCCGCAGCCCAAGAGCTTCGCGGACTTCTGGGACACGGCAAAGTTCCCGGGCAAGCGGACCCTCCCCGACAAGCCCGAAACCGTCATCGAAGCGGCGCTGCTCGCCGACGGCGTTCCGATGGCGGATGTCTACAAGACGCTCTCGACCGAGGCGGGCCTTAAGCGTGCTCTTGATAAAATCCGCGTGCTGAAGCCCAACGTGGCTGTCTGGTGGGCGAGCGGCGCGCAGCCGGTCCAGGCGCTGGGCTCCGGCGAGGTCGTGATGGCTCTGGGCTGGAACGGCCGCTTCCAGTCGGGCATCGAGTCCAAGCTGCCTATCGCCATGGTCTGGGAGCAGCAGATCCCGCAGGTCGGCTTCTTCATGATCCCGAAGGGCGCGCCGAACAAGGCCGAGGCCGTTGCCTTCCTGAACTACATCGCCAAGCCCGAGAACAACGCCCGCCTTTCCGAATACGTCGCCTACGGACCGACCACCGAAAAGGCCTGGGCTTCTATCCCCGCCGCGCGGGCCGAGAGCCTTCCTTCTACCCCGGAGCGGCTGAAGAACGCGCTGTTCCTCGACATCGAGTGGTGGGCCGACAACGGCGCAAAAGTGACCGAGGCCTACACCACCATGCTGAAGGATTGACCATGTCGATCGCCACCCCCTGGTTCCCGCGCGAGGACTATCTCGCGCGGGTCGAGAAAGTCCGCGCCGAGCTGGCGCGGACAGGACAGGACGCCTTCGTAGCCTTCCTGCCTGAGACCGTGACCTATCTCACCGGCTTCTTCACGCGCGGCTATTCGAGTTTTCAGTTCGCCGTCATCCCGCTCAACGGCGATCCCGTGCTGTTCTGCCGCGATGTCGAGGAATATTATCTCGACGCGACCTGCGTGTTCCCGAAGCGGGTCATGTGGACGGACTCCGACGACCGAATTGCGGTCGCGGCACGCGCGATCACTGAGGCGGTTGGCGCCAAGGCAAAGCTCGCCGTCGAGATGCAAGCGTGGACCCTTAGTGTCTCGCGCTACGATGCCTTGCGCGCCGCACTGCCTGAGACAATCTGGAGTGACGCCTCGCGCTTCACCACCGCGATGCGCTTCATCAAGTCGCCCGCTGAGATCGCGTATCAGCGCGCGGCCGGGAACGCGGCCGAAGCCGGCATGGCGGCGGGCATCGCCTCGGCCAAGGCCGGCGCGACAGAGCGCGAGATGGCGGCCGAAATCTGCGCCGCGATGATCCGCGCTGGCAGCGACCTACCCGGACCAGGCGTCCTGTCGTCCGGCGAGCGCGCTTATCACCTGCATGGTGGCTATTCCGACCGCGTGCTCGCGACCGGCGACATCGTCCAGCTTGAGACGACGCCGAATGTGCGCCACTACCATGCGCGCTTCATGCGTCCGATCAAGGTCGCCTCGGCCACCGACGAGGAGCACGCCATCGTTGCCAGGCTGATCGCAATTCAGGATGCGGCGATAGATGCCGTGAAGCCTGGTGTTGCCGCGACAGTGCCGGATTCGATCTATCGCGAGGGCGTGCTGTCAGCCGGTCTACGCGAAACCTATACCAACAAGACGTTCTATTCCGTCGGTCTGATGCTGCAGCCAAACGGGGGAGAACCGCTGGAGGCAGAGCCGACCGCGAGCTGGCACTTCGCGCCCGGCATGACCTTCCACACCTATGTGCTGGCGAAGGGCTTCGGCATGTCCGAGACCATCACCATCACGGCGGAGGGCTGCGAGCGGTTGACCAACTTTCCGCGTCAGCTCTTCGTGGCGTGACCGGCATGGCGACATTTGCATCCGCATCGGCACGGCGTCCCGCCGTGGCGGGACGAGGCTTCCCGGTCTGGCTCGGGCTTTTGCCCTTCGCCATCGTGCTAGCGGTGCTATTCGCCGTTCCGGTGCTGTCGCTGCTTAAGCTCGCCTTCGGCGAGGCCGGCTTCACGCTCGCGCATTTCCGACGAATGGTCGAGGTTCCGGTCTATCGTTCAGTGCTCGCCACGACGCTTGGCATCGCCGGGCTCGTGACGGTGCTGGCGGTCCTGGCCAGCTATCCGCTCGCCTATGTCATGGCGACGGTCGGGCCGCGCATGCGCGCCCTGTTGATGCTGCTCGTGCTGTTGCCGTTCTGGACGAGTGCTCTGGTGCGCACGACGGCCTGGATCATCCTGCTTCAGAGCAATGGGGTGATAAACAAGCTCCTGATGGGCGCCGGCCTGACTTCCACGCCGATCGCCTTCATCTACAATCTATCTGGCGTGCTGATTGGGATGACTCATGTGCTCATGCCGTTCATCGTGCTGCCGCTCTATGCAGCCTTCCGCAATCTCGAACTTTCGACAGTCCAAGCCGCCGAAGGCCTCGGCGCAGGGCCCTTCACCATCTTTCGTCGCATCATTCTGCCATTGACGGCGCCTGGCGTGGTCGCGGGAGCGATGATCGTCTTCATGAACGCAATCGGCTTCTATCTGACGCCCGCTTTGATGGGCGGCCCGGGCCAGACCATGGTCGCGCAAATGATCGCGACCAACATCAACACCGACCTGAACTGGCCCTTCGCCGCGGCACTCGCCAGCGTACTGCTGGTCGCGACCATCACGATGCTTGCCCTGTTCCAGCGCTTCTTTGGGCTAGAGCGGCTGATTGAGGGCGGTGGCGGAAAGGCCGGGGAGCCCTTCACCGTAACCTCGCGCGGCCGCTCGCCTGGCGGCTGGCTCGCCATCCTTTGTGCGGGGCTAATCGGCGCCTTTTTGATCGCTCCCATCGTCATCGTCTTTCCGATGAGCCTGGGCTCCTCGCCCTTCCTCAGCTTTCCGCCCGAGAACTACAGCCTCGTCTGGTACGAGAGCTTCTTCAACACGAGCAAATGGGTCGCGGCGCTAACGCGCTCGCTTCAGATCGCCGCACTCGTCGTCGTAATCTCTGTCACACTGGGGACGCTTGCCGCGCTGGGCGTGTCACGCATGAAGCCGCGTTGGCGCAGCACGGTCGAGACCCTCTTTATCCTGCCGATGATCGTGCCGGTCATCATCCTGGCCGTCGGTCTTTATTACCTGCTCGCGCCGACGGGACTCGTCGGTTCGATCTGGGCGGTCACGCTTGGCCACGTCGTACTCGCGACGCCCTATGTCTTCATCACTGTGCGCGCCGCGCTGAAATCCTTTGACCAGAATCTTGAACTGGCGGCGCTGGGCCTCGGGGCCTCCTGGGTTTCAATGTTCCGCCGCGTGATGCTTCCGGGGATCGCGCCGGGGATCGCGGCAGGTGCAATCTTCGCCTTCATCACCTCATTCGACGACGTCGTGATCGCGCTATTCCTGACCAATATCCGCAGCCGTACGCTCCCGAAGCTGATGTATGAAGGCGTCGCTCACGAGATCGATCCGACGATCATCGCCGCCTCCTGCCTGATCATCCTGGTCACGGTGCTGGTGCTCGGCATCAATCTCCTCGTTTCGAAGCGCAAGACATCATGAGCATCTCCGCTTTAGGAAAAGCCGTCTCGATCCGCTCGCTCGGCAAGAGTTACGGCACGACCCTCGCGCTTGACGGCGTCTCCCTGGAGATCGCCGCCGGTGAATTCTGCACGCTGCTGGGGGCTTCCGGCTCGGGCAAGACGACGCTATTGAAGACCATCGCCGGTTTCGAGACTTACGATGCCGGCCAGATCCTGGTCGGCGGTTCCGACATTGGCCCAGTGCCGGTATCGAAGCGCAATATCGGCATGGTGTTCCAGAATTATGCGCTCTTCCCGCATATGAGTGTGCGCCGCAACGTCGCCTTCGGCCTCGAGATGCGGCAGGTCTCGAAGCGGGATGTCGACGCACGCGTCTCCGAGGCGCTGTCACTGGTCGATCTGAGCGCCTATGGCGAGCGGTTGCCCCGCCAGCTTTCCGGCGGACAGCAGCAGCGCGTTGCCCTGGCCAGGGCGCTGGTAATTAGTCCCGATATCCTCCTGATGGATGAGCCGCTGGGGGCTCTCGACAAGAACCTACGGCAGTCGATCCAGATCGAGCTGAAGCGGCTGCATGCTGCCGTCGGCGCCACAGTGGTCTATGTCACGCATGATCAGGAGGAAGCGCTCTTCCTCTCCGACCGTATCGCGCTGATGGACAAGGGGCGGATCGTGCAAGCGGGCACGCCCCGGGAATTGTACGACAGGCCGGCCAACCGCTTCGTCGCCGGCTTCCTCGGCGAATGCAACTTCATCGCCGTCGAAGGGCGTCAGATCGCCATCCGCCCCGAAAAAGTCTGCGTCGGAACCGAGGCGGCCAGATGCGACCAGAGCCTCCAGGCTCGCGTCGGATCGGTCAATTTCATCGGGCGCGGCTTCCGCGTCATGCTCGAACGCGAAGGCTTCGAGGTCGCAGCCTTGGTTGACGCGTCCGACGAAATCGCTGCCCTGCAGCCCGGTGCGACCGTGTCATTCGGGTACCTGCGCGGCGACGTCATGAACATCGCCTCTGCCTGATCGCGAATAACGAAGAGAACTTCAAAATGCTCCTTACTGCCAGCGCCTCCGGCGTCTACCCGATCGCACCCACGCCGTTCCTGCCCGATGGAGCGGTGGATTGGGCCTCGGTCGACAGTTTATTCTCCTTCTACGACACGATAGGCGCTGATGGGACGACGGTGCTCGGGATGATGGGCGAAGCACCAAAGCTTGAGCCCGATGAATCGCTTGGCATCGTCAAGGCGGCAGTCAGGAACATGCCGGGCAAGCCGGTCATTGTCGGCGTCTCCGCGCCAGGTTTTGCCGCCATGCGCACGCTGGCGCGCCAGTCGATGGAACTCGGCGCGGCCGGGGTGATGATCGCCCCGCCATCGTCGCTGAGGACCGATGATCAGATTACCGGCTATTATGCTCAGGCGGTCGAGGCGATCGGCTCCGAAATCCCCTTCGTCATCCAGGACTTTCCGTTGGCCCTGTCGGTGATCATGACGCCGGCCGTGATCCGCAAGATCGTCATGGACAACCCCTCCTGCGTGATGCTGAAACACGAGGACTGGCCGGGTCTGGAGAAGATATCGACGCTACGCAGGTTTCAGAAGGAAGGCTCACTGCGCGATCTCTCGATCCTCACTGGCAATGGTGGAATGTTCCTCGATTTCGAGATGGAGCGCGGCGCCGACGGCGCGATGACGGGTTATGCCTTCCCCGAATTACTGATCGACGTCGTGACGCTTCAGAAGGCGGGCAATCGCGACGCCGCGCACGATCTCTTCGACACGCATATGCCGCTGCTGCGCTACGAGCAGCAGCAAGGCGCGGGCTTGGCCGTCCGCAAATACACGATGATGAAGCGCGGCATCCTCAGCCATGACGCGCAGCGTAAGCCGGGCTCCACCATCACAGCCGCCGCGAAGGCAGAGGTCGACTACCTACTAGAACGCGTGGCAAAAACCGACCCCAGAGCGAATAGCTGAGCCTGGAGTCGCGTTTCTCCGCCAATTTGCGAGATTTCAACTGCGGCTCAAACCGTGCCCCCTCTGGACCTATGTGGGAACGGTTGAACTGAAGGCGGGTTCTGCTGGGATGTGACGTCCACCCGAGAGGTCCAATGCTCACTCACCTGCTAAATGGCATCGGCGCTTATGCCGGAACAATAATGCAGCCCCCACCCGAACTGTAGCCCTTCGGCGTGGGCCGCCTTGCGGTGGCGCGTGCTGAGTGAAGAAATAGGCGTATGGATAGTCATACGCCTATGCCGAAGCTCTCTCGGCTTGAAGTGATCACGACGGGGTCGCGGCGGCGGTGGACGCCGGAAGAGAAGCTCCGGATCGTCGCGGAGAG
Source organism: Allobosea sp. 01N443 (assembly GCF_056399325.1). NCBI lineage: Bacteria > Pseudomonadati > Pseudomonadota > Alphaproteobacteria > Hyphomicrobiales > Alloboseaceae > Allobosea > Allobosea sp. 01N443. Next base: position 2,022 of record NZ_JBFTRC010000036.1, on the reverse strand, counting down.
TTATTCTGGTCACCGAGCGGCATCTTCGACGGCTCGGCGGCATGGACTGTCGAGCAGCCAGCTTTTCGCCTGGCGCAAGCTGGCCCGTGCAGGCCGCCTATCGGAGATAGACGAGCCAGGCTTCGCGGCGGCGATCATTGTCCCGGAGGCGGCTGCGGCGCTGGAGCGGTCGGCTTGTTCGGCTGGAGCCGGACGTATGGAAATCATCATTGACGACGTGCGCATCCTCGTCGATGCGAGCGTCGATGRTGCAGCCTTGGCCCGCGTGGTCGCTGTCATTGGGCGGCGATGATCCCGGTTCCGTCGAACGTGCGGGTGTGGTTGTCGGTCGGCCGGACCGACATGCGCCGGGGGATGACGGGGCTGGCGCTTCAGGTTCAGGAGGCGCTGGGCCGGGACCCGCACGCTGGCGATTTGTACGTCTTCAGAGGCGCCAGGGGCGATCTGATCAAGATCCTTTGGCACGACGGCCTGGGCATGTCGCTCTATGCGAAGCGGCTGGAGAAGGGCCGCTTTATCTGGCCGTCGCCGGCCGACGGCGTGGTCGCAATCTCGGCGTCGCAGCTGGCCTATATGCTCGACGGTATCGACTGGCGGAACCCGCGGCACAGCTGGCGGCCAAGCAGCGCCGGATAAGGTCGGGACGCTTCATTTTTTAGGAGTCAGCGGGTGGGATTCATGATTCACTTCTTGTCGTGGACGCCGCTCTTGCCGACCTGCCGGACGATATCAACRCGCTGAAAGCGGCGCTGACGATCGAGCGCGCGAAGACGCGGGACGTGGCCGCGGACCTGGCGGTGGCGCGCGCGAAGGCGTCCGAAGATCTGGCCTTGATCGCCCATCAAAAGTTGCGGATCGCCAAGCTGGAGCGGCAGATCTACGGCCCTCGCTCCGAACGGTCGCAACGGCTCATCGACCAGTTGGCGCTGCAGTTCGAGGAACTGGAAGCGAGTGCCACCGAGGATGAGCYGGCTGCGGAAATTGCCGTGGCCAAGGCCACGGTTGTGGCAGGGTTCACCCGCAAGCGCCCCGAACGGAACACCTTCCCCGATCACCTGCCGCGCGAGCGTGTGGTGATCGATCCTCCGACGGCATGCGACTGCTGTGGCGGAACCCGACTGCGCAAGCTGGGCGAGGATGTAACCCGGACTCTGGAAGCGGTCCCCCGCCAATGGAAGGTGATCGAAACCGTGCGGGAGAAGTTCACCTGCCGGGATTGCGAGAAGGTCAGCCAGGCGCCGGGCCCCTTCCACGTGATCCCCAGGGGATGGGCCGGCGCCAACCTGCTGGCGATGATCCTGTTCGAGAAGTTCGGCCAGCATCAGCCCTTGAACCGACAGGCCGAGCGCTATGCCCTGGAAGGCGTACCGGTCAGCCTCTCGACCATGGCCGACGCCGTGGGGTCGGGCTGCGCGGCACTCGACCCGGTTCTGAGGCGGGTTGAAGCGCATGTCATGGCGGCTGAACGCCTGCAYGGCGATGACACCACCGTGCCGGTTCTGGCCAAAGGCAAGACCGATACKGGACGATGTTGGGTCTACGTCCGCGATGACAGGCCGTTCGGTGGGGCATCGCCGCCGGCGGCGATGTTCTATTACTCCCGCGACCGCAAGGGCGAGCATCCSCAARCCCATCTGGCCGGATATRCCGGGCTRTTCCAGGCCGACGCCTTCGATGAAGTCCCGGGCGGATCCTGGAAGCAGGGTGCTGGGTTCACGCCAGGCGCCCGTTCTTCGCCATGGCYGATCTTGAGGAGAACGCCCGGCGGCAGGCTGCGGGCAAGAAGACGATCGCCCTCTCTCCCCTTGCGRTCGAGGTCGTGCGCCGCRTCGACGCCCTGTTCGAGATCGAGCGGCCGATCAACGGCAAGARTGCGCWGGAGCGCSGGACAGTTCGCCAGGACCTGAGCAAGCCGCTTGTCGATGCGCTTGCGGTCTACATGCGCGAACAGCGYGCCAAGCTCTCCCGCGGCCACGACCTCGCCAGGGCCATCGATTATATCCTCAAGCGCTGGGCAGCCTT